>DPWC01000126.1 GCA_003529305.1 Actinomycetota bacterium | reverse complement strand
CTGATGAGCATGGTCAGAAAGTGCTGCGCACGGCGCAGGCCCATGGTGTTGCTCCGCAAGACTGGGCTGACCGCCTCGTGGCGACCGCGTGGGAGCCGGTGCTGAAAGTCATTGATGTCGCCAATGACGATTTCATCCGCACGACGCAATCGCGGCACACCACCCGTGTTCAGGCGTTCCTGCAGTCGCTCTATGACTCCGGTGAGGTCTACCAAGGGCAATATGAGGGCCCTTACTGCGTGGGGTGTGAGGAATACAAGCTCCCCGATGATCTAGTTGACGGCACTGGTGAGCACGCCGGACAGCGATGCTGTCCGATCCATCTGACCCCTGTGGAGATGCTCGTTGAGACCAACTACTTCTTTGCGTTGAGTCGCTATGCCGAGCGCCTCATTGCCCACTATGAAGCCCACCCGAGCGCAGTGGAGCCAGCGAGCGCACGCAACGAGGTGATGTCGTTTCTGCGGTCAGGTGTGAAGGATCTGTCGATCTCGCGATCCACCTTTGATTGGGGGGTGAAGGTTCCGTGGGACCCCTCTCATGTGGTCTATGTGTGGTTTGACGCGTTGCTCAACTACGCCACAGCGGTGGGGTTGGGAGACACCGACGGTCCGGGGAAAGAACAGTTCGACGCCACCTTCCCCGCTGATGTGCATCTGGTGGGCAAAGACATCTTGCGCTTTCACGCAGTGATTTGGCCAGCGATGTTGATGGCTGCGGGGTTGCCGTTGCCTCGGCAGGTGTTTGCCCACGGCTGGCTCTTGGTCGGTGGTGAGAAGATGAGCAAGAGTCGTCTCACGGGCATTTCGCCGGACAGCATTGTGGATCACTTCGGTTCCGATGCATTCCGCTACTACTTCATGCGCGCTATCTCGTTCGGCCAAGACGGCTCCTTCTCGTGGGAGGACATGTCCGCTCGTTACAACTCCGAGTTGGCCAATGGCCTGGGCAATCTGGCCTCTCGAGTGACGGCCATGACCAATCGCTACTTTGATGGCGTTCTGCCGCCGGCTGTTGATGGGTCGGCCGAGGAGGCGATCCATGACATCGCCGCTGCGGCGGCAGCTGGCGCTGACGCGGCCATTGACTCGCTCGACTTCTCCAGTTCCCTGGCTAGTGCCTGGACTCTGGTGGAGGCACTCAACGGTTACCTCACCGAGCAAGAGCCGTGGCAGGTCGCCAAGGCCATGGACCAAGATCCTGCTGCGCGTGAACGAGTCGCCACCGTGTTGGCAACGGCTGCAGAAGGCCTTCGCGTTGTTGCTGTCTTGTTGAACCCGGTGATGCCGAAGGCGTGCGCCGCGCTCTGGCACATGCTGGGAGCTGACGCGGCGTTGGGGGCGCTAGGTGATCAGCGTGTGCAGACTGCGGGGCAGTGGGGGCAGTTGCCGGCTGGTGTGTCTCTGACCAAAGGGGATGCACTGTTTCCACGCTTGGTGGATGAAGACGCTGCGAAGGGGCAGAACTGACCGTGGCAGGGCTCAGTGAACCGGTGCGAGAAAGACGCGACGGTGATGGCCGCACTCGCGACACCACCTACCCACCAGCACCCGAACCGTTGCCGATATCCGTGGCCGACAGTCATTGTCATCTCGATATTCGCGATGGCGAGGCGTGGTTAGAAGTCGAACAGGCGCTGTCGCTGGCACGGGCGGCAGGAATTGATCGGATCGTGCAGATCGGTTGCGACCTGGCCAGTTCGCGGTGGTCAGTCCAGGCGGCACATGCGCACCCCAGTGTTGTGGCCGCCGTTGCGTTGCATCCCAATGAGGCCCCGCGGCTGGCCGCACATGGCGAGGCCATGCTTGAGGATGCCTTGCGTGACATCGAGGCAATGGCGGCAGACGAACGAGTGCGCGCTGTGGGGGAGACCGGGTTGGACTACTTCCGCACCGGCGATGAAGGCCGAGCGGCACAGCGCACTTCCTTTGAACGCCACATCGCCATGGCGCGGGGTCTTGGCAAGACATTGGTGATTCATGATCGCGACGCCCATGACGATGTACTGCAGGTGCTAGATACCACGGGAGCGCCCGAGAAGGTGGTGATGCACTGCTTCTCTGGTGATGCTGCCTTCGCGCGTGAATGTGTGGATCGCGGCTTCTACCTGTCGTTTGCGGGCACGGTGACTTTCAAAAACGCCGCATCATTGCGTGAGGCGGCGGCGGTGGTTCCGTTGACGAACCTTCTGGTGGAAACAGATGCTCCGTTCCTGGCACCGGCGCCGCATCGCGGTCGCCCCAACGCCTCGTATCTGATTCCGTACACGGTGGCGGTGTTGGCAGAAGCGATGAACGCCTCGGTATCGCAGGTGTGTGCAGCGATTTCGGCCAACTCTGATCATGTGTTCGGACCGTGGTGATCAGTGCGCTCTCGACTTAATTGGTCCGGCCGATGAGTGCGGTGCAGTTGCTGGGTGCCGCCCGAATTCGGCAGTTGGCCGAGGCGGTCAACTTGCGCCCAACAAAGAAGTGGGGCCAGAACTTCGTTGTCGATGCCAACACCGTGCGGCGCATCGTGCAGGTGGCCCGGGTGCAGCCCGGTGAATGCGTCCTTGAGGTGGGTCCGGGCCTGGGGTCTTTGACGCTGGGATTGATGGAGGCCGGCGCTGATGTCATTGCCGTGGAAATCGATCCGGCCTTGGCTGCACAGCTGCCGCTGACTATCGCCGAACAAGGGGCAGATCCGTCGTCCTTGACCGTGCTCAACGCCGATGCTCTGGAGATTGACGCACTGCCTGCTTCCCCCACGGCGTTGGTGGCCAATCTTCCGTACAACATTGCGGTGCCAGTTCTGCTGCATCTGCTGATTCAGATACCCACACTTCGCCGCGCATTGGTGATGGTGCAGGCCGAGGTGGCCGACCGCCTGGCCGCTCCACCGGGATCGCGGACCTATGGGGTGCCCTCGGTCAAGGCGCGCTGGTTTGGTGAGGTGCACCGAGCTGGCTCGGTTCCGCCTTCGGTGTTCTGGCCGGTTCCGAGGGTCGAATCTGGGTTGGTGCGTATCGACTGTGGACCTCCTCCGGCCGGTGATGTTCAGCGCGATGCAGTCTTTGCCGTGATTGATGCGGCGTTCGCCCAGCGCCGCAAGATGCTGCGTGTGGCACTGGCACCGTGGGCCGGTTCGAAGTCGCGCGCCGAGGCGGTGCTGAACAGCGCGGGCAT
>DPWC01000046.1 GCA_003529305.1 Actinomycetota bacterium | reverse complement strand
CGTGCTGCTGGGTCGACTCATGCGAGGTGGCCAGGAGCGGGCCCGCGATGCCATTGCTGCGGTGTTGGTACTGCTGTGGCTGCCCCTGCTCGGCAGCTTTCTGGGGCTGTTGGATCGGCCCACGGATGGCTCAGCTCGCGTGGCCACCGTGATCTTGTTGACGGCAGCCAGTGATACCGGTGGGTATCTCGTGGGTGCATGGCTGGGCCGCCATCCCATGGCACCTCGGGTAAGCCCGAAGAAGTCGTGGGAGGGCTTCGTTGGATCAGTGCTGTTGTGTTTGATCATTGGCGCACTCTGCGGCGAATTTCTTCTGAAGGCGGGCTGGCAGACAGGGTTGTTATTGGCAGTGGTGGCCGTCATCGCCGCCACCATGGGTGATCTGGCGGAGTCATTGATCAAGCGTGATCTCGGCGTGAAGGACATGGGCCGACTGCTTCCGGGTCACGGGGGATTGCTGGATCGGGTGGATTCGTTGCTCGTTGCGGCCCCGGCCGTGTGGGTCGCTCTAGCCGTGGTGTTTCCGCCCTCGTGAGCGAAACCAGCGAACCGGACACCACACTGCCGCTCCTGCAATTCCAAGCACCCCGACGCACCAAAGCGCCCGAGCACCTCGCTGACATTGAGCCAGCGGCGCGTGTGGACTTCGCCGCGCGTATCGGTGTGGCTCCTTTGCGCGTCAAGCAGGTGGCAGCGCACTACTTTGAGCGTCTAGAAGCCGATCCGGCACTGATGACTGACCTGCCGGCTGCCGACCGCGATGAGATCGTTGAGTCGGTCCTGCCGCCGCTGCTACAGCCCGTGCAATCGTGGCAATGCGACAACGGAGATACCACTAAGCAACTGTGGCGACTGCATGATGGCTCGTTGGTTGAATCGGTGGTGATGCGCTACCCGGAGCGCGCCACCGTGTGCATTTCCTCGCAAGCTGGATGCGGCATGAACTGCCCATTTTGTGCCACTGGTCAGGCGGGTCTGACGCGCAACCTCAGCACAGCCGAGATCGTTGACCAAGTGGTCTCGGCCGCACGGTTGCTCGCCAACGATGCCGCTGGGCTAGAGCAGGCCCGACTGAGCAATGTGGTGTTCATGGGTATGGGCGAGCCACTGGCCAATTTCGCCGCGGTCACTGGAGCTCTGCGGCGGCTGACTCAGCCACCCCCTGAGGGACTTGGGCTATCGCGTCGCTCCATCACGGTCTCCACTGTGGGACTGGTGCCACGCATGGATGAACTAGCGGATGAAGGTATCGCCGTGACATTGGCGGTATCGCTGCATGCGCCCGATGATGAGTTGCGCAACACCCTGGTACCGGTGAATACGAGGTGGTCGGTCTCTGAAGTTCTTGCGGCTGCGGATCGTTACGCCCACAAGACCGGCCGTCGCTACTCGATTGAATATGCCCTCATTCGAGACATCAATGACCAACCGTGGCGTGCAGATCTTTTGGCCAAACGCCTACGCGGGCGCCTTGCTCATGTGAACTTGATTCCGCTGAACCCCACACCGGGCTCGAAGTGGACAGCCTCGCTCCCGGATGTCGAACACGAGTTTGTGGAGCGGTTGGAAGCTCAAGGCATCGCTGTGACCGTGCGTGATACCCGTGGGCGGGACATCGCGGGTGCTTGCGGACAACTGGCTGCGGCGCGGTCCAATGTCTAGCGAAAGGCATCCAGACCGGTCAGAGCATGACCGATGACCAGCGTGTGGACCTCGCTGGTGCCTTCATAGGTCAGTACCGATTCCAAATTGGCAGCGTGCCTCAGGACTGGGTACTCAGTGGTAATACCGCTGCCACCAAGGATTGTCCGGCTCTCTCGGGCGATGTCCAGCGCCTCACGAACATTGTTCAACTTGCCGATGCTGACCATGGTCGGCGTGATGGCTCCGCTGTCTTTGAGCCGACCAAGGTGCAGAGCCAACAAGAAACTCTTCTGCACTTCCAGGGCCATGTCAGTCAGTTTCTTCTGCGTCAGCTGAAACCCAGCGATGGGTTTGCCGAACTGCTCGCGAGCCAAGGCGTAGTCCACGGCCGTTGACAGGCAGTCTCGAGCAGCTCCTACCGCACCAAAGACGATGCCAAAGCGTGCCTCCGTCAAACACGACAGCGGACCCTTGAGCCCCGTCACGCCCGGAAGAACCGCGTCGGCGGGCAGACGAACATCATCGAAGGCCAACTCAGCGGTATCCGAAGCGCGCAGAGAAAGTTTGTGGTGCACCGGCCGGGCCGTGAACCCCGGTGTCGTGGTTGGCACGACGAACCCTCGAATGCCATCAACGGTCTCGGCCCAAATGATGGCCACATCGGCCACGGTGCCGTTGGTGATCCACATCTTGGAGCCATTGAGCACCCAGTGGTCGCCGTCTTGTACTGCGCGGGTGCGCATGGAACTGGGATCAGATCCGGCGTCGGCTTCCGTCAGCCCGAAACACCCGATAGCTCGACCAGCGGCCATGTTGGGCAACCACTGCTCCCGCTGGTCGTCACTGCCGAAGGCGTACAGGGCGAACATGGCCAACGAGCCCTGCACGCTGACCAGCGATCGCAGGCCGGAATCAGCGGCTTCCAGCTCCATGCATGCCAAGCCGTAGGCCACTGCGGACTGACCAGCGCAGCCATAGCCCTCCAGATGCATCCCAAGAACGCCCAACTGACCGAGCCCTTGGGCGATCTCGCGCACCGGCAGGTCGCCATATTCGTACCACTTCGCCAGGTGGGGCCTGGCGTTGTCGTCCAGCCACCGGCGAACCGTGCTGCGGATCTCACGCTCTTCGGGACTCAACAAAGAGTCAGCAGCGATCAGATCTAGTGGGGCGATGGGTGAATTGCCCATATCAACTCCTCGGAGTTTGCTGATGGTCACCACGCTGCTGTGTGCTGCTACTGCCAACCCCAGCATTCCAGAGTTCGCTAGCACGGGAGCGACGATCTACCGCGTCAGTGGCCGAGACAGCCAACCGGACCGCGTTAATCCCTAGCCATCGCAACGGCTCGATTTCCCAGGCGCGTGAGCGATGCGCCACCCAAGGCAATCGTCGCCGGGGTGTGTCGCGTCGCAAAATGATGTCGGCCAGCGTCCGCCCGGCAAGGTGTGACGCACCAACTCCATCGCCGGCGTAGCCGCCTGCAAAACAGATGCCCGTGGCCTCATCGTGCTCAATGGTGGGCCACCAGTCTCGAGCGATACCAATGGGGCCACCCCAGGTATGCGTCACTGTTGCTTGTGCAACGCCGGGTAGTAGTTCCACCATCGCGCGATGGAGAGATTGGTGAATGCTCCCGTGGCGATCAAAGCGGGTGCGAATAGCTGAGCCGAAGTGGTAGGGCGCTCCACGACCACCGAAGGCGAGCCGATCATCCGCTGTGCGTTGGGCGTAGATGATCAAACCGCGTTCGTCCGTGAGGGTCTGCCGCTGCGCCAAGCCGATGTCGTCCCACACTGCAGGTGCCAGCGGTTCCGTGGCCAGCATCAGTGAGTAGATAGGTGCCAACCTTCGATGCCGACCAGCAAGTGCGGTACTGAAGGCTTCGGTAGCGATGACAATATGTCGCGCTTCCACGGCATGTGAACCGTGTGCACCGCTCACACGCAGTCGACGCGGGGCGATGGTTGTCACTGATGTGTGCTCGTGGATGATACCCCCGCGGCGTTCAACGGCGACGGCAAGGCCCCGTACTGCACGGGCTGGATCAATCGCGGCGCAATGCGGTGTCACGGTGGAGCCGAAGACCGAAGTCGCTCGAACCATGGAGTGAGTCTCGGCTGCGGTGTGCCATGTGCCGACTTCGCTGATACCTAGGTGAGTCATCGCTGCCAAATGACGGTGGGCTTTACGCACCTGGCGGGGGGTTCTGGCCAAGGTGATGGTGCCACCCTTGGTCGCTCGGGCATCGATACCTTCCTCGCGCAGGGTGGTCAATGTGTCATCCACATTCCGCAACAGACTGCGCTGGAACTCGACGGCTGTGGACGCGTTGGTCTGCTGCGCCACGCGTTCCCACGCCACTGGGAAGAGAGCAGAGAGCCACCCGCCATTGCGACCGGAGGCACCGAAGCCTGCGACCTGTGAGTCAAAGACACAGACCTTGAGTTCCGGTTGATGACGAAGAAGCCACAAGGCGGTCCACAAACCAGTGAATCCGGCACCGATGATGGCGACATCACAGGCGATGTCAGCCATTGGTGATGGCCGATCCGCGTGAGCAAGATCGGTGGGCAAGTCGTCCCACCACAGCGACAAGGCTTCAATGGGCAATTCCGGGTCAGAGGTGACCATCGCAACCCTTAGAGGATGCTCCATGCCTGAGTAAGCACATCACGCAGGATGGATTCAATCTCGTCAAACTCGGGTTGACCAATGATGAGAGGTGGCGCCAACTGCACCACTGGATCCCCACGATCATCGGCGCGGCAGTACAACCCAGCGTCAAACAGAGCTTTGGACAAGAACCCGCGAAGCAGCCGCTCGGACTCCTCACTGGTGAAGGTTTCCTTGGTCGCCTTGTCCTTGACCAACTCAATGCCGTAGAAGTACCCCTCGCCCCGTACATCGCCGACGATCGGCAGGTCCAGCAGCTTCTCCAGCGTGCTGCGGAAGGCGCCTTCATTCTCGCGCACATGCTCCAGCAGCTTTTCGTCTTCGAAGATGTCCAGATTGGCTTTCGCTGCGGCCATTGCCACGGGGTGGCCGGCCCAAGTGAAGCCATGAAGGAAGGTATTGGTGCCGTGCCGGAACGGCTCGAAGATGCGGTCACTGACCACCATGCCGCCTGCCGGGGCGTACCCCGAGGTCAGTCCTTTGGCGAAGGTGATGATGTCGGGGGTGACGCCAAA
>DPWC01000002.1 GCA_003529305.1 Actinomycetota bacterium | reverse complement strand
CGTATGTGATCTATGTGTGGCACTGGCCCATCTGGTTGTTCACCCGTGATCGGGTGACCCCCGGAACGAATCCGTACGCCACAATCCTGTTGGCATTGGTCATCACTCTGGCGTTCTCTGCCCTGACTCGTCGCTTTATCGAGATTCCCATCCACCGCGGCAAGCGCTTCGCCGCACTGCCGAATGGTCGCGTGATAGCCGCGGGCCTGGGGACCTCTGTGATCGTGGCAGCAGCGATGTTCTTCGCCACTCCTACGGTGGCAGCGCTGCTGCCGAGTGGGCAGTATCCAAGCAGCCTGACGCCCCCTTTGCGTGATGCCTTCGACGATCGTGCCCCCGCTTTCGCGGAAGACTGCTTCGAGAAAGTTGACCAGACCGGCCCCATCAAGCCCTGTATCGACAACCCCGGACTGGGCAAGAAGACTCTGCTGGTCGGAGACAGTCACGCGGCGCAGTGGCAAGGCGTCTTGGCCGAAACCACGAAGGCGGCCGGTTCAACGCTGGTTACGGCCACCCGCAGTGGCTGCCCGGTGTGGAGTCTGCGTTCGGCCTATCTCAATGAGCAAACCTCGAACTATTGCGACAGTTGGCGCGCCAATGTCATCGAATTAGTGAAGAAGGAACGCCCTGAAGTCTTGATCCTCAGTAGTTATGCCAGCCCTGTGTTCATCGACAGAACTACCGGCCGGCAACCCGCGCCACAGGATCGTCCCGCACAACTGGCTCGCGGTATCCAGGAAACTTTGCAGACGCTGCGGCCGTACGCCGGAAAGATCGTGGTTCTCGAGGACACTCCTCAATTCGTCGGAGTGGCCAGTGATCCCTTGAGATGCCTCGCTGACGCTCAGCAGGGCACGGATTGTCAATTCCCCAACGATCTCAACAATCCCGACCGCATTGTTCTGCGCCAAGTCACGAAGTCAGTGGCCGGAGCAGAGTTGGCTAATCCCTATCCGATTGTGTGCCCCGAGGTGTTCTGCCAAGTCGTCGAAGGCAACCGGATCAAGTACTTCGATCAACTGCACCTGTCGAATTCCTACGCCAAGACGCTGGCGCCGTGGGTGGACAGCTGGCTGCGGCCAGATCTCAAGAGCGCCAAGAAGCCGAAGCGATAACGCTGGGCGAGGAGTCCTTGGCCCCTCAGGCCTCCACGCGTTGACCTTCGGGATCGCTGCCCTCAGGCGTGGCGCGCAACCACATCGCAACTCCGACGACCAACAACACTGCGGCCAGCCACCGCCATGGGCCGGCCACCGAGGCCAGAATTGGGACACTCCACGACCCCGGACTTGAATACAAACGAGGATCGTTGACTGCCACATAGAAATCGCGGGCCGACACAGAGGCGCCGATGGCAAACCACCACATCGACGCCGCGGCAAGAACGGCAAACAGGGCCTGCGACCAGAACTGACGCGCCGTCCACTTCTGGTACGACACCGTCAGTAGCGGAGTCCAGCCGAACAGGCTCGGCAGGATCAACCGATATCCGAAGACTGGCGCCCCAAACCAACTGTTGCCCGCCAACTGGATCACCAAGTACAGAACTCCGCCCACGGCAAAGGAGCGGACCCATGTGGGCGCTGAACGCCAGGCCCGAACCACGCCAGGAAGAAGTAGTAAAAGGAAAGGGCTATATACGAAGATGCCGCGCAGTGGCGAGAAGAAGGTGTACAAGTAATCAGCACCCCACCGAGTGCTCGTTGCTTCTCCATTAGCTCCGGTATTGACCGCAGCACTCGCTCGTCCGGTGTAGGAGCCGATCAACAAGGTCCACTGATTGCCGTTGATCTTGTTCCACAGCAGAACACCAAACAGACCCAAGGCGACTCCGATCGCACAAACGATCGCGGTCTTCCATCTGCGCTGTACGCCATTCCAGATAGCACTAACGACAGCAAAAATTCCTGCATGCGGCCGACTCATCACTGCCGTGACGAAGCCGACACCTATCGCCCACCGTCGGCCCGTGGACAGCCCCCACATGGCCAGCGCGAGGCCGAGCATGGTGGGACCCTCGGTCCAGATGCCGTCAGCGGCTACGGACCACATCGCCGTACCCAAAGCCAACACCACTGCGGATCCCAGGGCAATGCGTCGATTCACCAGAGTCAGCAATGTGCGATGCATCAATGCGATGGCGATCGCTGTGAGCGTGGCACCGGCGAGGGCTGAGGGCCACAGGTCAAATTCGCCGATGCGGAAAACGGCATAGAAGGGGACTGCCAACAAGATCGCGCCTGGGAAGCGATCAGAGCGAAAATGGCCCGCCACTTGGATGAGCCACGGAAACGACGGGAAAGCGGGCAGGGTGTCAAGGTTCAAAGTCCCGTGCACCGCCAACGCGTAGGCCGGTTCGGCGACATAGAAGATGTCATTGAAAGTGTCTTCGATGCGCCGGTTAGCGGTTAAACAGAACAAGACAAGCAGCCCGACAAGAAGCAACCAGGTGTCACGGCGACCACCCGTGCCCAGCCGGTGCCACAGCCGGATCATCACGGTGTGACCAACGGCAGCACGCCTCGTTCAACGGCGATAGACGAGAAGTGCGAGACCGCGGGGTCATCTAGAGGGTCATCAGCGGGGTTGTCGTGAATGACTAAGTGTTCATACAAAGTGTTGCGCTGGGCCGGGATTCGACCGGCCGTGCGAATCAGATGGATCAACTCGCTGCGGTTGCTGCGGTGCCGCGCGCCCGCGGAGGACACCACATTCTCCTCCAACATCACCGAGCCAAGGTCGTCAGCGCCCATGTGCAAAGTGAGCTGGCCCACCTCTTTGCCGACGGTCAACCATGACCCCTGAAGGTGCTCGATGTTGTCGAAGAACAGCCGCGACAGCGCGACCATGCGCAGGTACTCGATGACACTGGCCTGCGTTCGACCCCGCAGGTGGTTGTTCTCTGGTTGGTAGGTCCACGGGATGAAGGCCCGGAATCCCCCGGTGCGGTCTTGGACATCGCGAATCATCCGCAGGTGCTCGATGCGCTCGGCATTGGTCTCGCCGGTGCCCATCATGAAGGTGGCTGTGGACTCCACACCCAGACCGTGGGCGATCTCCATAACCTCTAACCAACGCTCGCCAGATTCTTTCAACGGCGCGATCGCGGTGCGAGGACGCTCGACGAGGATCTCAGCCCCGGCACCGGCAAAGGAGTCCAACCCGGCATCACGGATCCGCGTGATGGCGTCTTCCACACTCACGCCGGAGACCTTGGCCATGTGCTCAACCTCGGAGGCACCCAGGGAGTGCAGGGCCAGTTGGGGGAAGGCGTCCTTGATGGCAGAGAAGGTGCGTTCGTAGTACTCCACGCCGAACTCGGGGTGATGCCCGCCTTGCAACATGATCTGCGTGGCACCGAGATCCACTGCCTCCGCACAGCGGCGCAGGATGTCGTCGGTGTCGCGGATCCAGCCCTCAGCGTGACCCGGCGCGCGATAAAACGCGCAGAACCGGCAGGCCGTCGTGCAGATGTTGGTGTAGTTGATGTTGCGATCGATTAGGTAGGTCGCAAGGTGCTCACGGCCCGCGAAGCGTCGACGCCGTGCGGCATCGGCCGCGCGGCCGAGCGCATGAAAATCGGCGAAGCGGTAGAGGTCGAGAGCTTCCTCGGGTGTGATGCGACCACCCTCAGCGGCGCGCTGCAGAACTTCGATCTGGCCCGCTGGGCCCAGCGCTGAGCGCGTAGAGGTGGTCACCGCCTCAGCCTACGACCGCCTACCGCGAGGGGTCAGACGAGGAACACCGTCAAGTAGGCCACATAGGTGGTCTGGGTCGCCGAGACCGATGGCGGCACCGACACCGTGAATAGCACGCTGGCGTTGTAGATACCACCGGTGGACTGACTGGTCGGGCTAGTGGTGCCGTCCTTGGTGCACAAATTCACGGTGCTGCCGAAACTCTGCAACGCCGGTCCCGGGATCACCCCTGGCGCCACAGCGGCGGGATCAAAGCCACTGATCACAGCAGTGCCATCCGCGCGAGTGTCATAGGCGTTCTCTGCAGTGGCTTGCTGGCACGAGAAAGAGCCCAGCGCACGCGATGCCGCAAAGGCCGCCCCGGTATTGCCGCCGAAGTCCGAGAGGCTGGCAGTCAACGACCACCCGTAGCCGCCACCTCGGTTGTCGGCGATGGTGTAGTTGTTGAGCGCCCCCGACGCGATAACCGTCGAGGAGGACGGGGGGATCACGCCCAAACTCACCGTTCGAGCATCCGGGTTGGCATTGGATGCCGTGGATCCGCTTGCTGCAGGGAAGCCAACAAGCGGGGCATTCGCATAGGGACGGCCGACCAGGCTGCCTTGGAGCACGCGCGCCACAACGCGCTGACCGGTGGAGCAACCAGCCCCACCGGTCAGGTCGCCGTTGTCAGCGATGCAGCGATCCGCAGAACGCTGCTGATCCGCTGGAGTGGTGAGGACATCACTGAGGTTGTTGGTGTCCTCAGTGCTCGATCCACTTGCTGAGGGGTTCAAGGGGTCGCTGGTGGTTGCGCCACCCGTCACGACGATGGACCCGGGCGCTGTGGTGGTCGTGTCAGCCGGAGCCAAACGCGACGCCAAAGCGCTGTGATCCACCAACGCCACGGCCAGGGTTCCCATGGCCAAGGCCGGCGCAAGGCCGACCACCAGCCATCTGTGCCGCATCCGCCGCTGTGTCCTTCCGCTCCACCGGCTTGCTCATCTGGGGGGAAGGAGCAGTGGCGAAAGTAAGCGGAAGTGAGCAGAGAAACGGACATTTACGCGTGTGACACACGGAACATTTGTGAATTATGTGAATTCTTGTGAAAGAAATGAACTCGTTGTGGGTCCTTGCCAGTGGAAGGCCTCAGTTCTGGCCGACTCCGCATCGCAGGTTCTGCCGGACATAAAAGCGAGCAGAGCCATCCCCCAGCCCTGGGCCCCCGGCCGGCACGGGGCGAAAGCCGTAGCCAGCCGGATCGCGAGTAAAGGCCGCCCACGCAGATGCCGGCCAGCGTGACCGAAGCAAGTCCGTCACATACACCGCGTCAATGTCCCTGCGGCGCAGCCAATCCCCTCCATCACTGTCTTGGGGTGCAGGTGTGCGAACTCGCCAGGTCGGCAGATAACTCGCTGGCCCCACATCGACCGCATACATCGTCGACCCACCGGGACAGGTCTGCAGTTCACGAACTGCGTTGACATAGGGGCGCGGTGTCGACCACACCGATGCCACGCTCACCAGCGAGGCGATCACTACTCCGGCGGCGACGACGAGCACCAGGGCCCGCGCGACACTGAACAACCCGAGAGGCGAACTCTCCGACTCCCGCGCAGACGACTGCGGCAACCATCGGGCCAAAACGACCAGTCCGACGGCTATCGGCGGAGCCATGTAGTGCTCTTCGGGGTAGATGACCAATGAATCCACCAACGCCATCACCATCACAGACCCCACCACCAGAACCCAGGGGCGACGCACCGTAGTTCGCCATGTTCTGGCGAACTGCCGACGGCGTGACCACCGAGTCCTCAACGCCACCACGACCAAGATTCCCAAAGTCGTCGCGGCAATAAGACTGAGCCACTCATCGCGCGCCACCAGTGCGCCAAGCAGCCCTCGCGGTATGTGCACAACATTCTCCATCACATGCCGTGCGATCGCGCCTGGATTTGCGGCAGCGGCTGAAAGAATCGTATTTGCCGACCCGAAATCTCTCGATGTAAATACCTGCCACTGATCCCAACGATCCACAGAAGAATTCGTGTTGGACTGAATGGCGTAGTGCTGGCCGAAAGCCAGCCACAGCCGACCCTGCTGCGACCCGCCCCACAACGGTCAGTACGCCGACCACACGAACGCCGAGATGGCAGATGCCACGGCGAGGCATCCACCAGCCCTTAGTGCTGCCCACCGGCGGGCCGTTTTCTGTAGGCCAGTGCGATCGCGGTAATCACGCACTATTGAGGCAAGCAGCAACACCACCAAGACCGCAGCAACTGGTTGATACTCGGGTCGGGCAATCGCTGCGCACCAAGCAAGAGCGGCACCAGCACTCAGCCCCCACGACCGAGGCCAACGGCCCACAACACCCACGGACAAGGCCAACAGCCCTCCCGCAAAGGCGCTGACCCCTGTCCAGACCCACCACACCTGAAGCGGCAGGGCCAACACAGCAACAGCGAAGGCTCGAGAGCGATCAGCTAAGAGCCGAGCTCCACCCCACACGCCCACGATGAACACCACAGAGGCGATGAGGCGGCCCACAAAGGCTGCGGAGATCAGATCATGGGTCAGCCAACGCCCGAGGAGAAAAGTCCATTGGTAACTCGGTGCCCAACTTGCCGCCGCAGTATCGAATCGAGCGTTGTAGCCATGAAAGAAGTAGGCAGCCTCGTCCCAGTCCGTCAGATCAAAGTGCCGGGCCAGAAGGACGACAGTGACGAGGCTCAGCCCGGCCATCGTCGACAGATCCCCCCACCAGTTCTGCCGTGGTCCCTTCGATGTGTACCGCGCCGATCGCATCTGCGCGTGCCGTTTCAGGATAAGCGGAGGGGGGGGGTCTTTGTCGGACCCGCCCCTTCTGCGTACTAGCTAGCTGTCCACTTTGTGGCGGTCAGCCATCCCTTGGTTTTTAGGCCAGGGTGATGGTGATCGTCGACACGTAGCGGGCGGCCTTCTGGAACGCCGGCACAACGAGGGTGAGCGAGCCACCGACGTTGTACACACCACCGGTGGAACCGGTCGTGGCGTTGACCGTGGTGTTCTTGGTGCACAGGTTCACCGTGCCCGAGAACGCCTGAGCGGCCGATCCAGCAGAGTTACCACCGGCGTTCAGCGTGGCGTCGAAGCCGCTGATGGCGACCTTGTTCGCGTTGCTGTAGTCCCACGCGTTGGTGGCGTCAGCCGCCACACAGGTCGGCGTGGCTGTCAGGGCGCCGTTGGAGATGGTGCCCGACGGGGTGCCAGTGAAGTTCACTGCCGTGGCCGACAGCGTCCACCCGTTGGTGCCACCGCGGTTGTCCGTGACCGTGATGTCGTTGAGCGTGCCAACGATGGTCTTGGGAGCAAGCGGGGTGCTGACCGTACCCAGGTTGACGGTCGTGGCATCGGAGTTCACATTGGTCGTACCCACGACCGGTGTGGACACCGAGCTCTGATCCGTCGAACCCGTGGTGGCAGCAGTGTTCACGTAAGCGCGCTGCGTCAGGTTGCCCTGAAGAACAGACACATTCACGTTCTGCTTCGTGACACAGCCAGCGCCACCAGTGGAGTCACCGGTGTAGGCCACACAGCGGTCCTGGTTCACCGTGAAGGCAACAGCCTTCGCGGCACCTTGACCCTCGAGGTTCGAGATGTCAGCAGTGGTGTTGTAGTTCGCACAGGTGAACGGTGACGCCGAGGTCGAGTAGTCGTACTCCGTGGTGACCGTGGAGCACTTCTTGGCCTTCGCGCCGTTCTGGATTCCAACAGTGTTGGAGTCCGCAACCGTCACACTGGCGGTGTAGGTGCCACCGGAGCCCACGATCGGCAGCGGCGAGACATACTGGTTGGTGTTACCGCGGACGAACGGACCCGACGCGAAACAGGTGTTCGGGGCCGTGACGCCAGCAGCGTAGCCAGAACAGATCGCATTCTGCGAACCATCCAGGTTGGCGTAGTAGTACGTCACCGTGCCGAAGGCGTTCGGGATGTAGGCCGAGGTCAAAATGGCCTCACCCGGGGAGAAGTCGCTACCCGTTGTGGCAACAACCGTTCCCGGTCCACCGTTAGACGGCGAGATCGACAACCCACCAGTACCGATAATGGTGATCGGGGTCAGCGAGGAGTTCGTGCCCTGCGTCAGCTTGATGGCACGGGCGCCCGTGGTGGCAGATGCCGGAACACGGACACGACCGACCAACTGGCCGGAGCCATCAGTCGAGAGCACCTTGCCAGGAGCCGTCAGTGCGGGGTCGCACGACGCACCCGAGGTGTTGCAGAACTCCACCGTGAAGTCGTTGGAGACCTTGTTGGCATCCCACACCGTTCCACGAAGGTTGACCGTTCCCACATTGGTTGCAGTCTTGGCTGCCGCCAACGAAGTGGTGCCACCAACGCGAGTCACCAAGTTGGTTGCACCATTGACGGCGCCACCAATGGCGAATACCGAAGCATTCGGGCCGGTAATGGTGAAGGTGTTCTTCACCACGGTGGAGTCAACGGCACTGGTCTTGGCGTTGGTCGTGCCAGGCGTGCCGCCACCACTGACGTAGTAGTCAGCGTTGTTGGCCGTACCGGTGCAGACATTGCTGCCGAAGGTGAAGCCATCGCCCTGGTCGTCGAACATCAACTGGTTCAGCGCAATCGCAGCGGAGCCATTGCCCGAAGCGGTGTACTGACCGTAGGTCGCCCACGCACCTTCAGGTGACGTGGTGCCGATGTTGGTGGCCGGGTAGGTGCAGGCCGCCGTTCCCGCCGCACCGGTGGTGGAGTCGTTGTAGGACGCAGTCTCAACGGTGGCGGTCTGCGCACCAGTGAGGCTGATCTTCGCACGAATCACAGTGCCGTTGGCCGAAACACCAACCGGACCGGTGGACGGACCGTTAGCACCACTCAGCGAGACAGCAACCGTTTGACCCGCGTTGGGGTTAGTCGGCGACTGCGTGAAGGTGATGGTGTCCGTGAAGGTGTTGTTCGTGGTCGGCGTGTTGTTCGAGGAGCTGTTCCCGAGGAACAGTGATCCCGGAAGCGACACCGACGACGGTCCATAGGCGTTGGCGAGACCCTGGAGGCCCGCTACACCCACAGCACCGACAACAAGGGCCGCAGCCCCTGCCATAAGGCGCTTCTTGTTCATGTTTCCCTTCCCCTCAGAAGGAGTACGTCCGCCCCGGGTCCGGGGCGGGTTTACCGCAGCGATCGCTGCCTGCGGAAAACCCGTTCGGACGGCGATCAATGCGTAGCAAACGGCCCAGCACAGGCACGGGTCAAGGGATTTAGCCAGGCTCGGGCGATTGTGACCTCGCCGTGACAGAACTGCGACGGCACCGCGACTGCTGTGCCTAGATCCCGCTGCCCCCAGCAGTCACAGGAGTCTCAGTGAGGGGGCCCAAAATCCGCAGGTCTGCGGGTGTACTCACACCCTTGTAATTCGCGTATGACTGGGCAAACGAGGCAAGGCCGGCTCGCTGCCGCTCGTCGAGACCAAACTGCAAGGCCGCGAAGTACGCCTCAAGGGCCGGAGCTGGCAGACCGCTGCGGGCCACCGCGGCGGCCACCACCTCAGTGCGGTGCTCGGCAGCGTGGGCCACGGCCCCCGCCAGCCCTTGGCGCAGACGCTCCAGCTCGCTACCGCGCTCCTGCGCGAACTCTCGGCGAGCCGCCCAGACAGCAAAGACCATGGGCAGCCCGGTCCACTCTCGCCAGGCCTGCGCCAGATCCGTCACAGTCCACCCTTGAGCCGGACCTTCCACCAAACTCGCGGACAATGCGGGATCGCCAATGAGCACCGCAGCGTCAGCGTGGGACAGCATCACCGGTAGGTCTGGCGGATCGGATCGATACTTCGGCTGCACACCCCAACGCCGCTCAAGCAGCATCTGCGCAAGCACCACACTGGTTCGACTTGTCGAACCCAGCGACACCGTTGCGCCATCGAGTTGCTCGGGCGGTGCGCCCACTAAGCAGACCGACAGCACAGGCCCATCGGCACCCACTGACACTTCGGGCAGTACC
>DPWC01000072.1 GCA_003529305.1 Actinomycetota bacterium | reverse complement strand
ACGCTGAACACCAACCAGAACCACTTCAACACTCATTACTCCAAGTTCAACCCGATCACCAACGGCAAAGTGATCGTGAACTCGGGATTCACCATCGCCCTGGTGATGGGCATGACGGTGATCGATCTGAGTCATAACGCCATGGCCAATCTGGCGTTGACCGATGTCAAGCTGACTCACCCGGTGTATGTCGGCGACACCTTGTACGCCGAATCCATCGTCACCGACAAGCGCGAGTCGGCTTCGCGGCCCTACGCGGGGATCATCAGCGTGATCACGCGCGGCCTCAACCAAGACGGTGACGAGGTCGTCTCGTGGCGCCGCAGCGTCATGGTCTGGAAGCGCTCGCATGCGGACGAGGTGAATAACCACTTCCCGCAAGCCAAGAACGGTCCGCTCACCGCCGATCACCTGGCATGAGCACAGCGCTGCGCCTGACCTTCGCCCCATGGGGCGAGTCCCTTGATGAGGTCGTGGAGGTCTCGCGCCAAGCAGAGGCGGCAGGCGCCGAAGTGGTCTGGGCGCCGGAGATGCATCGCAGTGCCACGGTGACGGCAGCGGCGATGGCCGCTGGCACCAGCACCATCGGAGTGGGCACTGCCATCGCTTTGGCCTTCACGCGCAGCCCGATGATCACCGCGCTTGAGGCGATGGACCTTGATGAACTCTCCCAAGGCCGGTTCATTCTCGGTCTGGGCACGGGAGTGCAGCGCGTCAATGAGGATTGGTACAACGCCCAGTGGGGCAAGCCAGTGGCCCACCTGCGCGAGACCGTGGGCATCATCCGTGCCTTCATTGATCAATGTGTCACGGGCGAGCCGATGCAGGTCGACGGCGAATTCGAGCACCTGCGGATCAAGGGCTACCAGCGCACCTACCGGCGCCAGCGCGCTGCGATTCCGATCTATCTGGCTGGTGTGGGCCCGGTGATGGTGCGCACCGCTGGGGAAATTGCCGATGGCTGGATCAGCCACGAGTTGTGCTCCCCGCATTTCGTCAGTGAACAGGTACTGCCGGCAATCACTGAGGGACTTCAGCGAGCCGGTCGCCAACGCAGCGACATCGAACTGGTGGTCTCGGCGCTGGCAGCCGTTGATGCCGATGCTGGCAAGGCGCGTCGATTGGCCGCCGGCGTGGTGGGCTTCTATTCCACAGTGCGCACCTATGCCGACTTCTTTGATTTCCATGGATTTGCTGACCAACAGCAGGGCATTGCTGACGCCTTTCGCGCCGGGGGAGTCACCGCGCAGAAACTCGGCGAATTGGTGCCCGACGAGATGATCTCAGCGTTCACCATCAGCGGTAATGCCGACGATGTCGCGGCATCATTGAAGGCCTACGAAGGCATTGTGGATGCGGTCAAGCTCAGCCCGCCGACTCACGGACTTGCACCTGATCAGACCCGCACGGCTCAGCAGCAGTTACTTGGTGTGGTGGCTGACCTGACAGGAGGTACCCGACCCTCATGAAGCCTCTTGAGGACATTCGCATCATCGCGGTGGAGCAGTACGGTGCTGGCCCTTGGGGCTCGGTGCACCTTGCTGACCTGGGGGCCGATGTCATCAAGATCGAAGATCCCGCTGCCAAGGGCGATGTCGGTCGCTATGTGCCGCCGTATGCCGAGGGCGAAGACTCGCTGTTCTTTGAGACCTTCAACCGCAACAAGCGCTCGCTGTCACTAGATCTGACCACGGCTGAAGGACGAGCCGTCTTTGAGGACCTCGTAAAGGTCAGCGATGTGGTCTACAGCAATCTGCGTGGCGATGTGCCAGCCAAGCTGGGGATCACCTATGACAATCTGAAGACCCTGAACCCACAGATCGTGTGCGTGTCACTGTCGGGCTTCGGGATGACCGGGCCCCGCGTCAAAGAGCCCGGATACGACTACATCTTGCAAGGCCTGGCTGGGTGGATGGAGGCCACGGGCGAGCCTGATGGCCCACCGACGAAGTCTGGTTTGTCGATGGTGGATTTCTCGGGTGGCTATGTCGCAGCGTTGACTCTCTTGGCTGCCGTGCACGCCGCGCGTCGTGATGGTGTGGGGGCTGACTGCGACATCTCGCTGTATGACACGGCGATAACGATGCTGAACTACCCCGCGACATGGCACCTGAATCGCGGCTATGAACTTCAGCGCCATTCGCACTCGGCGCACCCCTCGCTGGTGCCATTTCAGGCCTTTGCCGCCAAGGATGCGTGGATCGTCATCGGCTGTGCCAAAGAGAAGTTCTGGCAGCGACTCTGCGATGTGCTCGGCCATCCCGAGTGGAAAGACGACGAGCGCTTCATTGATTTTGCTGCACGCGAGCGCAATCGCTCCGTCTTGATTCCGCTGATCGATGAGATCGTCGCGACCCGAACGGTCGATGAGTGGCTGGTGGAGATCATGGCGGCCGGAATTCCTTGCTCACCGGTGAACACCATGAGCCAGGGGCTTGCGGAAGAGCACACGCTCGCCCGCGGACTGATTGGTCAGTACGAACACCCGCGGTTTGGCACGGTCAAGCACACGGTGTCTCCGGTGCGGATGTCTAACTTTGAGCCGCAGTACAAACGAGCGCCGTTTCGAGGTGAAGATCGCGACGACATTGTCGGTGGCCTGCTGGGATACGACGCCGACACGATTGCGGACCTCGCAGCCAAGGGAGCATTCGGCGATAACCCCGGTCATGACGGCGCCACGGCCACTGAGCCAGCCTGAGTTGGCCCGCCATGACCGCTAACGAGCGCACCGCGTCGCAACAGTTGCTGGACTTCGGCTTGCCGCTGCAACTGGCGCAGGTGCCGGCATCGGCGCAACATGCGGCTAAGCGTCACCTTCTCG
>DPWC01000218.1 GCA_003529305.1 Actinomycetota bacterium | reverse complement strand
ACCCTTGGTTTCTGAGGCTGTGCGCGGAGAAGGTGCCGTGCTGGTGGATGACTCAGGAACAGCCTTCATGCAAGGCGTTCACGAGCTCGCTGATCTGGCACCACGCGATGTCGTTGCTCGAGCCATCATGCGGCAGATGCTCGAGACCGGAGCCCCCCATGTGTGGCTCGATGGCCGACACTTCGGTCGAGACCTGTGGGAGCGTCGCTTCCCCACCATCGTGGAGTCGTGTCGTGCACACGGAGTAGATCCCGTTGTCGACTTGATCCCGGTGGCTCCCGCGGCCCACTACAGCAGTGGTGGAGTAGTCACGGATCTTCATGGCCGCACCAGCGTTGCCGGTCTGTATGCCGTGGGTGAGTGCGCTTGCACCGGTGTACATGGGGCGAATCGATTGGCCTCCAACTCTTTACTCGAAGGATTGGTTTTCGCCTCTCGCATTGCCGCTGACCTGCAAGCCCATCCGCTGGTCATCGCCGAGCCCAAGCCGGACGATCGGCTGGCCGGACTGTTGGCCCCTCAGGTGCGCGAACATGTGGCCTCGGCCATGGCCGACGGTTCCGGGGTCCTGCGATCGCGACGATCGCTGGGTCGAACCGCCGCCCGCTTGGCCGAATTAGGCCAGTGGAGCAACGCCGATCCATTCGTTGACGCGTGGGAGGCGACGAATGTTCACACAGTGGCGACCTTTATCTGTGCAGCGGCCCGATTGCGTGAGGAAACTCGTGGCAGTCATTGGCGTGAAGACTTTCCTGAGCGCGATGACACCCACTGGCGCGTTCGGCTGCATGGCCGATTGACGGACAACTCTGTGCAATTCGACAAGGGGATGATCGTGTGAGCCAGTACGCCTCGGCCATTCCTGAGTGGCTGTCGTCCGTCGTTGTCCAGCAACTCATTGATGCCGGACTTGATCCTGCGCGTGTGGTTGCCATCGTGCAGGCCACCGTGACGGAGGATCTTGCCGGCGGCGTGGATGTCACTTCCGTGGCAACAGTTCCGGCCGACCAGGTCTCCACTGTGGATCTGGTGGCTCGACAGCAGGGCGTGGTCGCCGGTGCGGCGATTGCGGCCGCTGCCCTTGAGGTTGTCAGTCAGGGACGAGTCAGCGTGGACTTCCTGATAGCCGAAGGCTCGGCAGTCCAGCCGGGCACAGTTCTGGTGTCGGCAACCGGGCCGACTCGTGACTTGTTGACCGCCGAGCGCACCGCTTTGAATCTACTGGGCCACCTGTCTGGGGTCGCGTCAATCACGCGGCAGTGGGTCGATGCCATCGCGGGAACGGGAGCGGCGATCCGCGACACTCGCAAGACCACTCCTGGACTTCGCGAACTGGAGAAGTTCGCCGTGCGCTGCGGTGGTGGCCGAAATCATCGGATGTCGCTGTCTGACGCGGCTTTGGTGAAGGACAACCATGTGGTGGCCGCAGGAGGTGTGCGCCAAGCCTTTGAGGCAGTACGACAGCAGTGGCCGGATCTGGCTATCGAAGTCGAAGTGGACTCGCTGGAGCAGTTGGCGGAAGTTCTGGATGCTGGGGCTGATCTGGTGCTGCTGGACAACATGGACCCTGCGATGACCAAGCAAGCCGTGGCGCTGACAGCAGGTCGCGCAACGCTGGAAAGCAGCGGTGGTTTGACTCTGGATCGCGCGCGTGCGTACGCCGAAACTGGCGTTGACTACCTCAGCGTCGGTGCTTTGACGCACTCGGCTCCGGTGCTGGACATCGGCGGCGACCTGCGAAGTCCGCAGTCGTCCACGGATCCTGCAACGGCAAGGGAGCGCTGACATGTTGCTGGCCATTGATGTGGGCAACACCAACACCGTGCTGGGTCTGTTTGAGGGCGAGAGCCTGGTGCAGTCGTGGCGGATCAAGACGGACGCGCGTGACACAGCCGACGAACTTCAAGTGTTCTACAGCGGGTTGCTGAGCGGCAGCCCGACCATTTCCGGTATCGCGCTGTGCTCCACGGTTCCGTCGTCTCTTCGCGAATTGCGCACCATGTTTGAGCGCTACTACGCCGAGGTTCCACGGGTCATTGTTGAACCCGGTACGCGCACCGGGGTCCCGGTCCTCACTGATAACCCCAAGGAGGTCGGTGCTGACCGCATCGTCAACACACTGGCTGCTCATCAGCTCTTCGGCGGCCCGACGATCGTGGTCGATTTCGGTACCTCCACCAATCTTGATGTCGTCAGTGCGAAGGGTGAGTTTCTCGGTGGGGCACTGGCGCCAGGAATCGAGATCTCCCTCGATGCGTTGGCACAGCGCGCTGCCCAATTGCGCAAAGTTGAGCTCCTGCGGCCACGATCAGTGATCGGGCGCAACACCGTGGAGGCGTTGCAGAGCGGGGCGCTCTATGGCTTCGCTGGTCAAGTCGATGGCCTGGTGGAACGCATTGAAGACGAGTTGGGCGAGGTGCAGGCTGTGGTGGCAACAGGCGGTCTGGCACCGCTAGTTGTTGAGGAGTCGCGCACGATCACGCACCACGAGCCGGAACTGACGCTGGTAGGCCTGCGATTGGTGTACGAGCGCAACGCGGAGTAGCCGCACTTCGCCGGTAGCCTTCGCCCGTGGCTGTTGATCCCGAGTCCCTTCTGCCAGAGGTGGACGACCTGCCTGAGCAGGTCCGTATCCGTCGGGAAAAGGTGGAGCGACTTCGTGATCAGGGCGTTGATCCCTACCCAGTGGGCTTTGAGCGCACTCACACTTTGGCGCAGATTCGAGGGCAGCACGCTGACCTTTCGGCCGACGAGCGCTCAGGAGTGCAGGTCGCCGTCGTGGGTCGGGTGGTACTGCGTCGAGACGGCGGCAAGTTGTGTTTTGCCACCATCCGTGATGGGACCGATGACCTACAAGTAATGCTGCCGGTCAGCGCAGTCGGCGAGGACCGACTGCGTGAGTGGAAAAGCGACATTGACATCGGTGACCATGTGGGAATCGTGGGCGAGGTGATCAGCAGCCGCCGTGGAGAGCTGTCGGTGGAAGCCACATCGTGGACTCTGACTAGCAAGTGCTTGCGACCACTGCCGGAGAAGTTCAAGGGCCTGACCGATCCCGAAGCGCGCGTTCGTCAGCGCTATGTCGATCTGATTGTGCGTCCCGAGGCTCGGCAGATGCTCACGATGAGATCCGATGCGATCGCCTCGGTTCGGCATTCACTGACCAGTCGTGGCTTCATCGAAGTAGAAACACCGATGCTGCAGACCATTCATGGCGGGGCAAACGCTCGTCCCTTTGTCACGCATATCAATGCCTACGACATGGACTTGTTTCTTCGGATTGCCCCTGAGCTGTATCTCAAGCGCCTGCTCGTAGGCGGTGTGGAGAAGGTTTTCGAGATCAACCGGAATTTCCGCAACGAAGGTGCGGACTCCACTCACAATCCCGAGTTCACCATGCTGGAGATGTACGAGGCCTACGGCGACTACACCACCATGCGCGAACTCACCAGAGAGATCATCATGGAGGCGGCGGAAGCCGTGCATGGTGAACGCATCGTGCGTCATCGAGACGATGATGGGCAGGTCCAGGACTTCGATATCAGCGCGGCGTGGCCTGTAGTGCCCGTCAACGAAGGACTCAGTCGAGCGCTTGGCAGTGAGATCACCTGCGACACCACCGCGGAAGAACTTCGGCAACTCTGCGCGTCAGCAGGAATTGGCGTTGACCCGGCTTGGGGACGCGGGCAGATCGTTTTAGAGATGTACGAACACCTCTTGGAGGCCACCACCGTGGCACCCACTTTCTTTATCGACTTTCCCACAGAGGTTTCGCCGCTAACGCGGGAGCATCGCAGCGAGCCGCGGCTGGCGGAGCGGTGGGATCTTGTCGCCTTCGGTGCGGAGATCGGAACGGCGTATAGCGAACTGATTGATCCCATCGAGCAGCGCTCACGATTGACGGCCCAATCGTTGTTGGCTGCGGGTGGTGATGCCGAGGCGATGGCACTGGATGAGGATTTCCTGCGCGCTTTGGAATTCGCCATGCCACCTTCTGGCGGGCAAGGCATGGGGATAGATCGTCTGTTAATGATGCTCACTGGTCGTGGCATCCGCGAGACGATTCCCTTTCCCCTAGTTCGACCGCAGAGCGCTCCACGATCAGGACCCGCTGGCCAATGAGCAGCGCTGCGCACGAGGTTGTTGTCCGGCGAGCTCGCACTGCTGATGTTCCTGACATTGCTCGCCTGGTGTCCGGATACAGCGATCAACGCATCCTGCTGGGCAAGGCCACGGTGACGCTCTATGAGGATGTTCAGGAATTCTGGGTCGCACAGTTCGATGAGCGGATTATCGGGTGTGGTGCTCTGCATGTGCTCTGGGGCGACCTTGCCGAGATTCGTACTTTGGCTGTTGATTCATCGGAGCGTCGCCGAGGCGTGGGTGCCGCGATCGTGGAGCAACTGGTGCAGACCGCGCGCGACCTTGGTGTGCAGCGGCTGTTCTGTCTGACTTTCGAGACTGACTTTTTTGGGCGGCATGGCTTCACACCCATAGAGGGCACACCTGTCGAGCCCGAGGTTTATCAGGAACTGCTGCTTTCCTATGACGAAGGTGTCGCGGAGTTTCTGGATCTTGAACGCGTCAAGCCCAACACCTTGGGCAACACGCGCATGCTGCGCGTCTTGTAGGGGCGGTGCTCGTCGCATACTGATCGGCATGAGCGAAATGACCAGTGCCACCAATCCGTTTGATGCGCCCACGAGCGCTGCAGGGACCGTAGACCCGAGGTACCGACGACTGCGGGTGTTCAACCTGCTGGTGGGATTGGCACTACTGGCGGAAACCGTCGTGATCGTGCTGCTGAATAAGCCGTTCAGCATTCCGCTTACCTTGTCGTACCTGCCTCCGGGTGCACCCAATGTGACTCTCGGCAAGCCCTTCAAAACTGTCGAGGAACTGTCACTAAGTGTCGGCGTGTGTGTGGCGATCTTCTTGGCCTGTGCCGCCATCGACCACCTGCTGGTATCCACCGTGTTGCGCCGTTGGTACGAGCGTCAACTTGATCGCCGCGCCAATTACGCCCGCTGGATTGAATACACCTTCAGCAGTTCGCTGATGATCGCGCTGATCGTGGCCCTAGTCGGCGTGCGCGACCTTGGTGCCATCGTGGCGATCATCGGTGTCAACAGCGCAATGATCCTGTTCGGCCTATTGATGGAGCGCAAAGAGGTTCCCGGGAACACCGACTGGAGCGCCTTCTGGTTCAGCAGTGCGGTGGGCTTGGTGCCGTGGCTCATCTCGGTCTTCTACTTTGTGCACGCCTCGCCACCAGGATTCGTCTGGGCGATTGTGGTCCTGCAGTTCATCCTTTTCTTCTCCTTCGCCTTGAACATGGCCTTGCAGTACCGGCAAATCGGACGCTGGAAGGACTATGTCGCTGGCGAATACACCTACATCGTGCTGAGTTTGGTGGCGAAGTCTCTGCTGGCCTGGTTGATCTTCGCCAATGTGATCGTTCCCGCCCGGGGGCGCTAAGTCCTGCTCCCGGCGGCGATTAGCCCCCGGGAGGTGTTCGCGGAGGGCGCAAATTGGCCACCCATTGGGGCAGAGCGCGTCGGCTCCATCGTGGCTAGGCTTGGCAGCACAGTTGCGAAGGAGTGGTGCCATGTTCGAGAGGTTTACCGACCGGGCCCGTCGAGTGGTGGTGCTGGCGCAAGAAGAAGCGCGCATGCTCAACCACAACTACATCGGCAC
>DPWC01000171.1:561-4703 GCA_003529305.1 Actinomycetota bacterium | reverse complement strand
GAAGCGATGAAAATGGAGCAACCGCTCAATGCACACAAAGCGGGCACCATCACCGGCCTGCAGGCTGAGGTCGGCGCCACGGTGACCGCCGGAGCCACGCTCTGTCGTATTGAGGACTGAGGGCGCCACCGGCCTGCCCCGCCCACAATTGACCACAAGTCGGCCCATGATGGGCGGGTGCGCGGCGCTGGAGGCCGCGCCCGACGAAGGGTCACACCGTGAGCGACATCTCACCTCCGCCGCCTCCGCCGCCTCCGCCGCCTCCGCCAGGTGGTTTCGGTGGCCCGCCCGGCCCCGCGCCAGGCAGTGGCCAGCCCCACGGTGGTAGCGCTGACATCGGCGCCGCGCTGTCATGGGCTGCCTCGAAGTTCGGTCAGAACGCCGTCATCCTGATCGGTTTGGCCGCCGCAGTATTCGCCATTCGCCTCATCGGCAACCTCGTCAACCGTGGGTTGGTGAACAACCTGGTCGGCACGAACTGCAACAACAGCATCGTGGTCAATGGACAGGTCATCACCACCACGGGTCCGTGTGTCGCCAGCCTGGCAACAACGATCACTGCTGGAGTCATCACTGCGGTGATCTTCGGGGTCCTCGCGTGGATCGCCACCATCGGCATCTACCGCGCGGCGTTGAAGACCACCCGCGGCGAGGCACCGGCCTTCAGTCACCTGACCTCTGGTGAAAACCTCGGTAAGTACATCGTGACGGCCATCGTCTACGGCTTGCTGATCGGCATCGGATTGGGCCTCTGCGTCTTCCCAGTAATTCTTGTGGCCTTCCTGTTCCAGTTGGCTCCTTTCTATGCTCTGGACAGAGGCGCCTCCGTTGGTGAGGCACTGAAGGCCTCTTACACCTCGGCGACGCAGAACTTCGTGCCATTCCTGCTGATGACCCTGGTCAATGTCATCGCCTCGTTCGTCGGCGGAATTCTCTTCGGAGTCCTCACCTTGGTCGCCCTCCCGTTTGCTGCGCTGTTCACGGCACATGTGTACCGCCAGCTCAACGGCGAGGCAGTTTCCGCCTAACGCAGCACCAAGACAGAAGGCAAAGGGGTCGGGCCAAACAGGCCCGGCCCCATTGTTCGCTCCGGGGGCGAGAGGGTTCAGTCCCGCAGATGAAGGCGGCGCGCGGCTTCAGCGATGGAACCAGACAGCGAGGGATAGACCGTGAACGAATTGGCCAACTGATCCACGCTGAGTTGCTGATCCACTGCAATGGCTAGCGAGAAAATCAGTTCGCTGGCTCGTGGAGCCACCACAACACCACCTACCACAATGCCGGTTCCGGGTCGACAGAACAGCTTCACGAAACCGTGGTTCAGCCCCACCATTTTGGCGCGAGCGTTGGTGGCAAGTGGCAGGTGCTGGACCACGGCCTCGATCCGACCGGCATCCACATCAGCCTGTGTCCAGCCCACCGTCGCGATTTCCGGATAAGTAAAGACGGTGGAGCAGACGGCACGCGTGTCGAGAGGCACGACAGCGTCACCCATCACATGCCGCATCGCGATCCGCCCCTGCATCGCTGCCGTTGATGCCAGCAACATCACGCCCGTGCAGTCCCCGGCCGCGTAGACCCCGCCTACTGAGGTCCGCGACACCCGGTCGGTCACGATGAATCCACCAGCATCGGTGCGAACACCGACCTCTTCGAGGCCAAGGTCTGCGGTGTTGGGTTGCGAGCCAACGGCCACCAGGCAGTGAGAGCCGGAAACCGTTCGGCCGTCCTGCAGCTGCACCTCAACGCCCTCGGCGGTGCGCTCCACTCGTACTGCTCGCGAGTTGGCCAGCACCTCCAGTCCTCGGGTGGCAAACACTTCTTGCAGCACCTGCGCTGCATCGGGGTCCTCACTGGGCAATACCCGATCTCGCGAGGAAATCAGCACCACCTGCGAACCAAGAGCGTGATAGGCGGAGGCAAACTCCGCACCCGTCACCCCGGAGCCGATCACGACCAAACGACTGGGCACTTCCGGAAGGTCGTACAACTGCTCCCAGGTCACTATGCGCACACCATCGGGCTCAGCGCCCGGAAGGGTGCGCGGACGGGCTCCCGTGGCCAACAGCACGGCGTCGGCACGCAACTGCTTCGTCTCGCCCGTTGACTCGGTCACCTGCACTCGGTCGCGGGCTAAGAGTCGGCCGCGGCCGGCAATGACGGTGACACCGGCATCGACAAGAGTATGCGCGATGTCCTGTGACTGTGCCGCAGCCATCGCCTTGATGCGACTATTCACGGCTACCGGGTCAACCCCGACGGATACCGAGCCTGCCGTTTCCGCAGGTTGTTCGAATCGCACACCCAGGGCAGCAGATTCGGCCGCCGTGGTCACCGATTCGGCCGTCGCGATCAACGCCTTGCTGGGAACACAGTCCGTCAAGACGGCAGAACCCCCCACGCCCTGCTCTTCGATGAGGTGAACCGTGGCGCCCAACTGTGCGGCCACGAGCGCGGCCTCATAGCCGCCCGGACCGCCACCGATGATCACGACATCACTCACAGCCACGCATTCTCTCGTGTGCCGACTACCGTGGGTCCGTGACCCTCTACGCCGCGTATGGGTCGAACCTCGACCCGCAGCAGATGCACGAGCGTGCGCCTCATTCGCCGCCGGCTGGAAGCGGCTGGCTCGTTGGCTGGCGGCTGACTTTCGGTGGCGAGGACCTCGGTTGGGAAGGCGCTCTGGCCACCGTCGTGGAGGATCCAGACTCTCAGGTGTTCGTCATGCTCTATGACATCCCCGCCTCCGACGAACGAGCGCTGGACCACTGGGAAGGCGCCCACACCGGGCTGTACCGAAAAATCCGAGTACGCATCGAGGCCGTGACGGGCGCGCAGGTGGCCTGGCTCTATGTACTCGATGCATATGAGGGCGGGCTGCCATCGGCTCGGTATCTGGGCATCATGGCTGACGCTGCGGAGGCCGCTGGCGCTCCAGCCGACTATGTCGCCGATTTGCGTAGCCGGCCCTGCCGGTCGTTGGGGCCCTAGATCGACGACCCGTAGGATGGCCGTGATGAACGAGCAGCCGGCGCCCGGGGCGCCCACCGGGGGCGAGTCCGCCGCTGATGTCGATGATGTGCGCATCATTCGACCCGCTGCGGTGCTCGATGAGCGCGAAGCCTTAGAGGTCGTGAAGGCACTGGAAGCTCACGATGTGGCCAACGGCGGGTTATGGCAGGCCACTACTTCGCTGTGGCAGCGCTACGACCGACCCTGGGATGGCGCAGATGGCTCGCGTGGTTCCGCGGAATTGCTCGGTTCCATCGCCGTCATGTATGACACACCCGCGCGTCGGCAGATCACGATCTACAAAGTCACAGCCACCGAACATGGGCTGGACCAAGGCTGGAGCGTGGATGCGATCTGCGATGACGCCCTAGCGATCGCGGGCGTCAACCTGGCCACCCTGCCTCGAGCTGATCTCACAGCGCCTCCGCCGCAAGACCCCTTCTTCAACGGCTGATCTGCTCCACCGCACGAACGATGCGGTCAGCGCCCGCCGCTGCTGGCACAGTTCCCTGCCGGACGCCCTGTTCAATATCGGTTGAGATCTCGGCCACTGCTGGCGACGAGGTTGCCCACCGCAATACCCGATCACGAACCATGGACCACATCCAATCCACGCGCTGTTGCGCACGACGGGTCGCGATCAGCCCTTCGGTTTCTAGCACGGACCGATGCCGCTGAACTTGCTCCCATAGCTCAGCAACACCGTCACCGGTCAGGCCACTGCAAGTCACGGCGGTGGGCTGCCACACGGCTTCTGGCGAGGTGACTAGGTGCAGGGCCTCGCGCAATTCACGAGCTGCCTTAGCAGCCTCCTGAGCACCGTCACCGTCGGCTTTGTTCACCGCAATGATGTCGGCAAGCTCCAAGACTCCCTTCTTGATGCCCTGGAGAGAATCGCCCGTGCGCGCGAGCATGAGGACCACGAAGCAGTCCACCATGTTGGCCACGGCTACTTCGGATTGGCCAACTCCCACCGTCTCCACCAGCACGATGTCGAAACCGGCGGCCTCCAACACACTCATTGCTTCGCGCGTAGCACGAGCCACCCCACCCAAGGTGCCACTCGTGGGTGAGGGCCGCACAAAGGCGGCATCATCAAGGACCAGCCGCTCCATGCGCGTCTTGTC
>DPWC01000171.1:0-296 GCA_003529305.1 Actinomycetota bacterium | reverse complement strand
GATGGATCCACCGCTGATCGATGACGACGGGTCCACGGCCAGCACAGCGACTCGATGACCCTGTTCGATCAAGTGATGCCCAAGAAAGTCGATCAATGTCGACTTACCCGCACCCGGTACGCCGGTGATTCCGATGCGTTGTGCCGAACCGGTAAACGGCAAGAGCTGGGCCAACAATTCCTGCGCCGCCGCAGCGTGGTCGTCTCGGGTGGATTCGACCAAAGTCAGGGCTCGACCAATAGCTGCTCGGTCACCGCTGCGTACGGCAACTGCTAGTGCCTGAACATCCACAGCAC
>DPWC01000113.1 GCA_003529305.1 Actinomycetota bacterium | reverse complement strand
GGCAGCGGGTGCACGCACGCCTCGGTGCCACCGACCACCACCACATCGGCCCGGCCGCTGCGAATCATCTCGAGGCCCTGCACCACCGATTCAGCTCCCGAGGCACACGCGGCCACCGGTGTGTGCACGCCGGCACGGGCCGTGAACTCGATACCTACAGTGGCGGCCGACGAGTTCGGCATCAACATCGGGATGGTGTACGGGCTGACTTTGCGCACCCCACTGAGCTGCATGGCATCCCACGAGTTCAACAGCGTCAGTGCGCCACCGATGCCGGTGGCTATGCTGACGCCCAAACGCAGTGGATCAACCTCGGCCAAGCCAGCATCCGCCCACGCTTCACGGGCGGCAACCAAAGCGAACTGGGCTGTGCGATCCAGTTTTCGCGCTTCCACGCGGTCGAGCACCTCGGTGGGCTCCACCGCTGCGCTGCCAGCGAAAGTCACCGGCAGGCCCTCGGCCCACTCCTGCTGAAGCGTGCGGATGCCCGAGCGTCCCGCCAGCAGTGCCGCCCAGGTGTCGGCCGCAGTGCCACCGACAGGTGTGGTGGCACCCAGACCGGTCACCACCACGGTGCGGCGGGCGTTGGCGCCAGTGGAACTCACGGGGTCCTCCTTCAGCGGCGAGCAATCCTCAGTGGTGCATCGGGTTCAGGTCATGCAGGTGGTTCAGGTCATGCAGGGAAGTACGCGGTACTCCGCGGTGGCGGCCCGATGTCGATGCGGACCGGGCCGCCCCTGCGGACACGGGGAAGCCTTACGACTGAGCGCCGGCGATGTACTTGGCAGCGTCGCCGACAGTGCGCAGGTTGGCGATTTCTTCGTCAGGAATGGTGACGCCGAAGCGCTCACCGGCTTCGTTGACGATCTCGATCATCGAGAGCGAATCGACATGCAAGTCCTCATCGAGGGACTTGTCAGCCTGAATCTCCTCGACGGGGATGTCGGTGAGTTCGTTGATGATGGCGGCGAGGCCGGAGAGGATCTCGGCTTCGGACTGGGCCATGGTGGGTGCTCCTTGTCGTGTGTGTCCGTGTCCGGTCAGGTAGTGCGTGTGGTGCTGGTCGAGCTGGTCAAGCAGGTTGAGCCGATGGTGCTGGTGGTGCTCACCCGCGCAAGCGGGCGGTCTAGGGCAGCCTCACAACCTGGGCGGCGTAAGCCAGCCCGGCTCCAAAGCCGATGATCAAGGCCAGTCCGCCGGAGCGGATCTGACCGGCCTGCAACATCCGGTCCATGGCCAGCGGAATCGATGCCGCCGAGGTGTTGCCACTCTCGACGATGTCGCGGGCGACAGGAATGCCTTCGGGCAGTTTCAATGCGCGCACCATGGCATCGACAATGCGCAAGTTCGCCTGGTGCGGGATGAAGGCGTCCAACTGGTCAGCGGTTACACCGGCAACATCTAACGCCTGCTGGGCAACGCGAGCCATTTCGTAAACGGCCCACTTGAACACCGTTTGGCCCTCCATGACCACGGTGGGGTATTCACCACCTTCGCGCAGTTCGTCGTAACTGCCGCTCATGGTGATCGCCGACAGGTGCGAACCATCGGAGCCCCACACCACTGGTCCGATCGCGGGCTCGTCACTGGGTCCGATTACTGCGGCACCGGCGCCATCGGCGAACAAGAACGCGGTGGAGCGATCCGTGGCATCGATGATGTCGGTGAGTTTTTCTACGCCTACGACCAGTACGCGGGTGGCGCTGCCGCCTCGCACCATGTCTTGGGCCATCGCGATGCCGTAGCAAAAGCCCGCACACGCCGCCGAGATGTCAAAGGCCGGAGCGCGCTCAGTGCCTAGGCGGTGGGCGACCTCAGCGGCCGCACTCGGGGTGGCCATCAGGTGTGTGACCGTGGCGATGATGACGCAGTCGATATCGGCACCACTGAGGCCAGCTGCGGCGATGGCACCTTTGCCCGCGGCCACGGCCATGTCGGCCACCGTTTCGTCCGCAGCAGCGAACCGTCGCTCGACGATCCCGGAGCGCTGGCGAATCCATTCGTCGGTGGAGTCGATGCGTTCGCAGATCTCTTCATTGGTGACTACGCGCTGGGGTCGATACGAGCCCACGCCCAAGATGCGAGCAAACGGTGCACCGGTGACCGGGGCAATGCTGGTCATTAGTGCACGGCCTCCGGATGCAGCCGCACCAACGGTTGACCCGGGGCAACCGGATCGCCGTCCTCAACGAGCCATTCGATGATCGTTCCGCCATGGGGTGCACTGACAACTTGCTCGTCCCGCAAGGTGCGCACCACGCCGACTTGTTCACCGGCACTCAGCATCGCGCCTTCGTCTGCTGCACCGCGCTCGAAGGTGCCCTTGGCAGGTGCGACCAACATGCGCCAGGTCGGTGAGGTGTCTAACGGGCTGGCCGTGCCGTGCCGGGCCACCAGATCGCGTGCGGCCTCAAGATCCTCCGGCGTCTTCAACGCCACTGTCTCCACACCGGGCAGTGCTCGCTTGATCAAACCGGTCAGGGTTCCCGCGGGGGGAAGTTCGATGACCGCCGTGACGCCGAGTTCGGCCATGGACTGCATGCA
>DPWC01000220.1 GCA_003529305.1 Actinomycetota bacterium | reverse complement strand
GATCCACGACGACGAAAGTTGCCTCGGAGAGTGGCAGGCCCACATCAGCCAGGGTCAGTTGCTCAGGTGCGCGCACCGGTGGCCAATGGAGGAAGAACTAGACGGTGGGATCGGGAACCGCGTGGAGTCGGTACTGCAATGTCGGAACCAAACCGGCGTCAGCTAGCACCTCGAGCGCCACCTGCTCGTCGGCAGCCAAGTGGACTCCTGCCGGTGGCGCGCCCAGGAGGAAGGTGACCACGCAGTCGCCGCACGCGTGGGGGCGTGCGGTGCAGCCGTAGCAATCCACCCGCAGCGCGGGGTCCTCAGTGCGCGCGCGGGCCCGGGCGGCGGCGTCGCGACCCGAGGCGTCGGCCGACTCTGCTGTTGCTGTGGCCCACGAGGTGGCGGCATGGTTCACCGGTGCGGAGGTGGTGCGGGGGTGCTGATTCACGGGCTCGCTCTCCTGTTCTGGCACTGAGTGACCGGTCGGTTTCCCGACATGGCGCACGCTAGGTCGCCCCACTGACAGGGGGCATCGCAAGCACGGGCGGCACGGTCGCCACATGGTCCCCATAAGCCCCAAATGCCCCAAAAACCCCATTTCTCACAAGAGTTTCGTGCTCCGGAGGGTCGATTTGAGCGACATGGGCCCTCTGCCTAGGGTGGACACGCAACGACCAGCACCAACGCCTAATCCCGGCGGCCCCGGGAGCCGGGGACCCACCGCAGGCTCGCCTGCATGGGGTGAATCGTTCGAGGTGTCGCCGTGACGCCTCGCGCGTAGGGCGCCTTCCCCGCCCGAACCCGTCAGCTCACCCGGTCGGCGTGACGAGGAAGCGCAACGACAGAACGACAGGAGGCCGCCCCCGTGGCGACCCACACGAATCACCTGGGCGCTGTGCGCCGTGCTTTCGTGCGCGTGCCTGCGTTGCGTCCCGCAGTCGTCGCGGTCGCAGCAACCGGCCTGGTCGCGCTCCTACCGATCGGATCGTCAGCTGCCGAACCACCGCCGTCGCTGTCGCAGGTGGCCGCGCGAGTTGCTCAGCTCAACGACGATGCCTCGCGCATCAACGAGGAGTATCTGCAGGCCCGGCTTCGGGTGCAGGCCGCATCGACATCGTTGGCCAGTGTGCGAGCCCGGATGGATCGCGAGCAACGGGCACTCAATGCCACGCGCCGCAACATCGGCGCCATTGCGTCATCGGCTTATCGCAATGGTGGCTTTGATGAGTCGTTGCAACTGTTGCTGGCCAAGGACCCCACGCAGTTTCTTAACCAGTCAGCGTCCTTGGACCAGCTGGCCCGAGGTCAGGGCACCGCGCTGCGCCGGGCGGAAACCGCCTCGCAGCGACTAGCGCAGGACCAGATTGCGCTGAATCAGAAACTGGGTGACCTCAAGGATGCTCAGGGAAGTGCAGCCGATGCCCAGCAACGGATCAACGCCAAGCTGGCCGAAGCGCGTGGTTTGTTGTCGCGATTGACGGCAGCGCAGCGAGCCCGTTACTTGGCTGACCAGCGGCGTCGCGCTATTGCCGTGGTGAATTCCAGTCGTCGCGCCCTGCAGAGCATTTCTCTTCCGCGTGGCGGTGAGGCCTCGGGTCGCGCAGGTGCCGCGGTTGCCTATGCGCGCGCTCAGGTGGGCGATCGCTATGTCTGGGGTGCCGATGGTCCTGGGTCATTCGACTGCTCCGGGCTGACCATGGCCGCGTGGCGCGCAGCAGGTGTGTATTTGCCGCACCAATCCGGAGCACAGTATTCAGCGACTTCTCGGGTATCGCGATCGGAACTGCGACCCGGTGATCTGGTCTTCTTCTACAGCCCAATCAGTCATGTCGGGATGTACATCGGTGGTGGCCTGATGGTGCACGCGGCAAATCCCAGCGACGGTGTGGAGGTGGCCTCGCTCTCGGGATACTGGTCCAGTGTCTATGCCGGAGCTGGGCGACCGTAGAAGCCGCAGGCGGCTGATTGCCGTTGGCATCGCTGTGCTCGTTGCTGTGGCGGTGGCTGTCCTTCCCAGTTTCTGGTCGACGCTGTTTCGAGGCAGTGCACCCCGTGGGGAACCCACGCTGACGCCGTCGCCCACCGCCACGCTGGATACCTCGCCTCCCCCCACGGCCGTTTCGCTGCCTCCAGGGGTTCAAGACCTGCTGGCCCGACGGGATCGCGCCATCGTTCAGGACGATCTCGGAACGCTCAGCGCTTTGACGGGCACAGCCGCGTCGTCGAGTTCAATGGCGGCAAGTCAACGACGCCTTCAGCGCAATCTGGTCGCCCTCCCGCTGGATCAATGGCAGACGACGGTGCGCAGTTGGACTCCTGAGGCAAGCGGCCAACTCGAGCTTCGGGTGCATGTGCGCTACCGATACCAAGGCTGGACCGACAAGCCATGGGTTGCCTCGCGACGAATGACGCTGACCCGATCGCCGGCCGGGTGGTCTGTGGTGGCCGATGAAGGCACCGGTCGCTACGCGCAGCCGTGGGATGTCGACACCATCACACCCACTCAGCGCGGGTCGGTTCTGCTGCTCAGGATGGGTGCCGACTCCACGAGCCTGACCAGCAGTGATGTCGTCACACGAACAAACCGCGCCGTCACGGAGGTCACCACCTTCTGGGGAACGGACTGGGATCGTCGCGTGGTCGCGGTATTGCCCGCAAGCCAAGCGCAGTTGGCCAGCATGTTGCGTGGCCGCACCCGCAACTACGACGCTTTAGCGGCGTTGGCAACCACTGAGATTTATGGAGACGACGGCACAGCGCCGACACCAACGGTGTGGATCAATCCGAGCGGCTTCCAGCGCATCTCAGGATTGGGGCGTTCCATCGTGTTGCGTCACGAGGTACTGCATGTGGCGACCCGCGCCAGTGTGCCTAATCGTTTCGCGGTGTGGTGGGAAGAAGGCGTCGCCGAATACCTGGGATATCGCGACACCAAGGTGCCCGTGGGCATTGTTGCGCGCGACCTATTGGCTGCCCAACGCTCCGGCCGAGCGCCCTTGACCGCTCCGGAGAATGCGGATTTTCGACCGGGCAGCTCATCGCTGTTGGTGTCTTACGAGTGGTCATGGTGGACCGTGCGACTGCTGGTGGATCAATACGGTGAGGCCGCAGTCAAGCAGGTGTATCGGCGGGCGCTGGCTGATCCGAATCCCGATGGCGCCATCAATCGAGCATTGCCGTTGGAAATAGGGGTCAGTGTGAGTCAAGTGGAGCAACTTTCACGGGCCGCCTTGCGCGCAGTAGCGCGAGCCTCCTGAACAATGACCACCATGGAGCGTCGTGTGGTGCCCCCTGGGCGGGTATTGAGCCTGAGGTGCGCGGGGTGAGCGCTCGAGTCTTGGTCGTGACTAACGACTTCCCGCCACGCACCGGAGGCATTCAATCCTTCGTGCATGGCATCGTGGAGCGGCTGCCGGCGGACAGTGTCGTGGTGCTGACCTCGAACTGGCGAGGAAGCGATCAGTGGGATGCCACGCAGCCTTATCCCATCATTCGCACTCGATCCAGCGTGATGCTTCCCGGGCTGCGGGCCCGCCGGCTGGCTCGCCGACTCGTTCGCGAGTACCACTGCGACACGGTCGTCTTCGGGGCTGCTGTTCCGTTGGGCCTCATGGCACCGACGCTGCGCACAGCGGGAGTCACCCGATGCGTGGGCATCACTCACGGCCATGAAGCTGGGTGGACTCGCTGGCCGATCCTTCGCCAGATTGTCGCCGTGGTGGGTCGTCGGCTCGATGCCATGACTTATCTGGGGGAGTACACCCGTTCCCATATAGCTCCGGTGATCGGTGCCAAGGCCACCGCGATGGTGCGGCTAGCGCCGGGGATCAACACCAAGGAGTTTGCCCGGAGTGCTCACGGCCTCCAGCGTCGGTCGCAATGGGATCTAGAAGATCGGCCGGTTGTGGTGTGCGTTTCGCGAGTGATGCCACGCAAGGGGCAGGACATGCTGGTGCGCGCCTGGCCTCAAGTACAGCAGTTCGTGCCGAATGCGGCCCTGCTTCTGGTGGGCGGGGGACCACACCGCAAGAAGGTCCGCAAATTGATCGATCAACTCGGGCTGTCTGGTGATGTGGTCATGACCGGCACGGTCGAGCGTGATCAACTGCCGTCGTACTACTCCGCGGGTGATGTTTTCGCCATGCCGTGTCGTACCCGCAATGCTGGATTGGATGTCGAAGGTCTTGGGATCGTCTACCTCGAAGCATCAGCGTGCGGCTTGCCAGTGATCGCTGGTCGCAGTGGGGGTGCGCCAGATGCGATCCGCGAGGGAGTGACGGGAGTCAGTGTGGATGGCCGATCGCCCACTGACATTGCCTCCGCCATCGTGCGGTTGCTTCAAGACCCCCAGTTGTCCGCCCAGATGGGGCAAGCCGGGCGAGCCTGGGTCGAAAGTCAGTGGACTTGGCAGTCGCAAATCGCCGTCGTGGACCAACTCATCGCAGCGTCGCACTAATTGGCCGAAGGCGGGGCTTTCAGCAGCACATACTCACCGTCTGTGCGCAGTCGTTTCCAGCCGCGGTGGGTTGTGAGCTCATAGGCCAGTGGCGAGTCGTTGCCGATGACGGCGTAATTGGCATCGGCGCTGGCAAAGTCTGCTTGCCAATTGCCCTGCAGGTTCTCAGTGCGGATGTGCTGCTGAATGCGGGCGTTGCCGTACCGGTCAGCACGGCCATCGATTGCGAGTTGGATCGACGGGCCACCGAACGCCAGCAGCACGCCCGAGGCGTTGTAGCTGTTGAACACCCGCACCGGTTGAGTCTCCTTGGCTAACGCGCGGGCGATGGACAGCGGCTGGGCTCGCCCCAGCGGATCGGTGGTGGCGGTGATCAGTACTGCCCCCAGAGTGATGGCGATGACTAACACTCCTGCGACAACGGCCAAGGCGGTGGCGCGCTCGGGTGTGGTGGGGCGGCGGCGCAGCCACGGCAGGCTCGAAGCGTGGGCGGCGACAAGCGGAGCCAGGAGTAAACCGGCCGGCATCAGATTGCGGTAGGCGCTCAGGCCGAAGGCAACAACGAGCATGGTGAAGCCGACAGTCCCTACCCGTGCCGGCCGGCGACCGGTAACCCACGCGACCACCATGAGCGCGAGCAACAACCAGAGTCCCCAGGCAGCCGGTGACCAGGCCACCACCGTCTGCCATTCGGCGATGGCTGCTGTTGAGCCATGGAATCGAATCGGGGCGATCACGCTGCCAAAGCCCAGTGGAGTGAGTAGTCCACCGGCTAGGGCAAGGACCGCCGCCGTGGCGGCTATGCGTCCGGCCACGATGCGTTGCCTGATCGACCCTGGCTGTTCAATGGCGAGCAAGATCGCGACGGCAGCTAGTACCGCTGGTGCCAAAACCCAGAGACCGTGGACATTCGCCCACAGCAGCGTCAGTGCGAATACGGGCCACAGGCGTCGTGACTGTCGTTCCAGCAGATCGTGGGACAGTGCGCCAAGCCACACGCACAGCGGCAAACTGGCCAAGAGTGGCCGTTCCTGGAAGACATGCAATCCGGGATTTAGGGCCCCGAGCAGAACCACCGCACTGGCCGCGGCAGTGGCGCGTCGTAGCAGCACCACCAGCACCGTAACGATGGTGATCACCACCATCGCTAGGCGCAGCCAGAGCAACGCGGCCCAGCCGACAGCGTGGACACTGCCCCCCATGATCGCTTCGGCGAGCCACTGGGTGGTGTGCCAGGGCGACGAGGGGGCCTGCACCGTCCAATCTGCCCCGAGGTCAGTCAACGACCGGGTACCGAGAATCTGTTGGCCGATCAAGACATGCCAGTAGGCATCAAGATCCGTGATCGGCAGCAGAGTCAGCAGCACTACCGCACTTGACAGCGCTAGCAGCGCCACATGTGCGGGTTCCCACTGATGTCGAGTGACAAGCTCCCTCATCCGCATCATCGCGACGCCGAATCAGCAGGTGGATGAAGCGGCAGCACTCACGCAGGACGATGTCTTGTTGAAGCTGCCCTTGACGACGACGCCAACGCCGAAGAGCACGGCGACGATGACGGCAGCAATGGCGGCGACCAAGAGGCCATACTCAACCGCGGAGGCTCCGGCGTCACGCGAGGGTGCGCCAGAGCCTCCGCGGTCAAGCTGTGCCTCAACGAGGCGAATATTCACGACTCGTTTAGCAGCCAGAAGTCGCGGAAGCGCCACTGATGCAGGACGAGGTCTTGGAGAAGCTGTTCTTCACCAGCGTGCCCAGACCGAAGACGATGCCCACAATCACTGCGGCAATGGCAGCGATAAGCAGGCCGTACTCCACGGCAGAGGCACCCTCGTCCGAGCGGGTGGCGGTGCGACGGATTCGAGCCAACATGGAGATGGCCTTTCGTGTGGTTGGCGGCCGGCATGGTCAGCCGTCCGTTGTGTCTCAAGGCTAGGGCGCAGGATGCCGGAATCCATCCACGCAACGGCGAGAGCGATATCAGCCGTTCGGCTGATATCGGAGTGCAGGGATCAGATCTCGGGGCCGCCGGAGGTGATGAGTCCCAGTCGCAGGGCAGTCATCAG
>DPWC01000010.1 GCA_003529305.1 Actinomycetota bacterium | reverse complement strand
CGCTCAGCGATATCGCGAAGGATGGGGCTTACTGCCGCCACCGCTGTTCCCACATCAAGAGCGGCCCGCGGCAACACCTGGGCATAGCGGCGGCGCGCTGGCGCGCCCATGCCGGCGCCACGCAGGTCAATGCGGGGGATCACCCCGAAAGTGTAGGTGGCTCGATTCTCAACAGGCCGAGTGCGGCATGTCGGCCTACTGTGGGAAAGGTGACGAGCACGACCCGCATTCCACTGTTTCCACTGGGGACCTCTTTGGTCCCCGGAGCGCTCATGCCACTGCACATTTTCGAGCCCCGCTATCGCCGCTTGGTGACCGATCTGCAGCGACTCAATCCCGAGGATCAGGCGTTTGGTGTGGTGGCGATTCGGCGAGGTCGCGAGGTGGGCACCGGTTCAGCCACTGCGCTATATGACATCGGATGTCTCGCCGCGCTGCGCGATATTCAGCCGTATCCCGACGGTCGATTCGACATCGCCACGGTGGGTACACGGCGATTCACGGTCAAGCAGTTGCACGAATCACGCGCGCCGTACCTGCAAGCAGATGTCGAGTTTCTCGATGACGACACCGGCCAGATTGATCAAGCAGTGCTGAACGCCGTGAGTCGTCGATTTGCGCAGTACCGGCAGGTCGTGCGCACTGAGGACGGTGACTCCCCCATCCCGGGTGATCCCTCAGCGTTGTCGTGGGCCGTGGCATCGGCGATGGTTCTGGACCTCGACGAGAAGCAGCGACTTCTGGCGTGCGCTACGGCGGCTGAACGCCTCAGTCAGGAACGCGATCTGCTCGTGCGCGAAACCGCACTTCTTGAAGAGCTTCCGTCATTGCCGGTCTTCGATGCCCGCCAATTCACCATCTCGCGGAACTGAGGCAGATTCAACGGGCTCTTCCGCAGAGTGCCAAGCCACGACGATCAACCACATCAAGGCCGCGACCAGAGACCACACGAACAAGATCGCTGAGGACCCCAAGCGAAGCGGCACCTCGACGGTGGAGCCAAACGGCACAGCGGGTCGTTCCGGAGCCGCTAATAGTTGACCGATCGTGCGAGCCACGAGTGAACCAGCGAGCCCGCCCAGTACCAACACGACGACACCCCAGATGTCATCGTGGCGCCAGTGGCGATAAATCACGATTGCCAATACGCCGCCGATGACAGCAGACAACACCAACAGCACCATGTCAGCACCGATGAAGCCTTCGGGCTGGGTGCGCAGCGGCACGATGCCTACGGAGGTCAGGCGGCCTGGCACATCGGGGGCGGCTGCCCACCACAGGAAGCCGACAACTCCGCCGAGAATCACGCACGCCACCACAACGCGGATGGCACCGAGGAGCGCCGCACGGAGGACGCGTTGACGCATCTGGCGGTCGGTATCATCCAGGAGGTCGGGGATCTCAGCCAAGGCAATGCGGACCTAAGAGGGCCTTCAGGTCGGCAAACAACGCCGTGCTGGGTTGGACGCGAATGGAATCGCCCAACTGCAGGACCCGACTGGAGCCAGCCGATTCCAGATGCACCTGCACCGCGGTGGTGCCCGCATGGGTGTGCAGGACCTGCTTGAGCGCATCGACGACGGCTGGCACCGCGCGCGTGGTGGGAAGTTTGATCACCACGGGACCGCGTTGGCCATCCGCAAGGACCTCCGGGACGCTGACCTCCATACCGACGAAACGAGTTTCCTCCTCGGAACGCTGCACACTGGTGCGCACCAAGAGCACGCGGTCTTGCGTCAGGTGCACAGCGGCTTGCTCGTAGGCGCGCGGATAGAAGACCACCTCAACGGCAGATTCAAGATCCTCGACGGTCACGAGGGCATAGCGGTCCCCTTTACGGGTCACTTTGGGAATGACGGTGGTGACGAGTCCACCAATGGTGATCACCGCACCGTTGGGCTGATCATTGATCAGCGACAGCACACTGCAATCGGCCAATCTGGCCAGCGAGTTCTCCATCCCGCGAAGAGGATGGTCAGAGACATAGAGGCCTAGCATCTCGCGCTCATGACCGAGCAAAGTGGAGCGATCCCATTCAGTGATGAGCACCTGGTGTTCGAGACCACCGAAGGCCCCTGCTCCACCGGCATCTGCCGAGTCGTCGAAATCATCAAACAGGCCGAACTGGCCAATGGCCTCTGCCCGCTTGGTCACCGTGGATGCCTCGACCGCCTCAGCGTGCACGGCCATCAAGCCACGACGGGTATGGGCCAAGGAGTCAAAGGCGCCGCCCTTGATCAGCGACTCCACCACTCGCTTGTTACACGCCGCAGCATCAACTTTACGCAAGAAATCAAAGAAGTCGCCGAAGCGACCCTTGGCGGTGCGCGTCGCGATGATGGACTCCACGACTGCTTCGCCGACATTGCGGATCGCTGACAGCCCGAACCGAATGTCATTGCCTTGTGGGGTGAAGTCCGAGTCGGAATCGTTGATGTCGGGAGGCAGAACCTTGATGCCCATGCGTCGGCACTCGGCCAAGTACACCGACATCTTGCCGCCCGCCTGAAGATCGTCCTTCACGGAGGTCAGTAAGGCGGCCATGTACTCGGCAGGAAAATTCGCCTTGAGGAATGCT
>DPWC01000201.1 GCA_003529305.1 Actinomycetota bacterium | reverse complement strand
TGGATGTTGGGGTTCCAGCGGCGGGAGTGACGACGGTGCGAGTGCGAGATCGTGTTGCCAAATCCCGGCTTCTTGCCGCAGATGTCGCAATGGGCTGCCACTGGTTACTCCTGAGAAATCGTGGGGAACTGGCGTAAAGGCTACCGGAGTACAGCCGGTCGTCCGTCCTCGGGGCGATGATGACCCTGTGGCGGCACGCAGCTCCCGGGCAACTCCGAAACCCCCACCGCGCACCCTTGAGGTCACGGGGGATCCGCTGGATCAACCCTTGGAGCCATTCTTTGGCCCCACGACAGCGGCGGCACTCGCAGCGTTGGTAGGTCGACAGTCCGCCCCCGCGAAGCGCCAGCGCGTTGCCGACAAAGGCCAGTCGAAAGCGAAGAAATCAGCAGCACCGACGGCCACCGTTGCGGACTTACTCTCGCACTACCCCCGTCGTTACCAAGAGCGTGGCGAACTGACCGTTCTGCGCGAGCTCAGCGAAGGCGACCTCGTGACGGTTCTGGTGCGCGTTGAGCGAGTAGATCAGCGCCGCATGCGCCAACGCCGTGGCACCTTGACGGAGGTGGTGGTGACCGATGGAACCGATCGCCTCCTGCTGACTTGGTTCAACCAGCCGTGGCACGCACGCCGACTTCTGCCAGGGCGCGTGGGACTGTTCAGTGGCAAGGTGCGTGAGTATCGGGGCAAGCGCCAGTTGGCCAATGCCGAATATCAATTGCTTGCCGACGACGCCTCCGTAGCGCTGGCGGCAGAGGACGGCTCTGTCAGCATTCCCGATCACGCCGATGGCGGTCTTGACGCAGAGACTCTCGTTCCTGACTTTGCCGGCGCCGTCATTCCGGTCTATCCGGCATCCGCAGCATTGCCCACTTGGCGCATTGCCCGATGCATCGGCACCGTTTTGGACTGGCTGGCGCAAGGGACGGCCATGGACGACCTTCTTCCGGCCGATCTGCGCGAGGAGCTTGGATTTGCCACTTTGCACGAGGCCTTCGAAGGCGTTCATCGACCGCAGAGCCTGGCGCAGGCTGAGCAGGCGCGTGACCGACTTCGATTCGATGAGGCCTTCGTGGTTCAGACCGCATTGGCTGTGCGTCGTGCCGATGTGGCCCAGCGCGTTGCGGTGCCCAGAGTCGAGCGAACTGACGGACTTCTGGCCGCTTTTGATCAGTCGCTTCCGTTTGCCCTGACAGCGGGCCAGCGAACGGTGGCAGGTGAGATTGCCCACGATATGTCGCTGTCGCATCCGATGCATCGACTCCTGCAGGGCGAAGTCGGCTCTGGCAAGACGGTGGTGGCGCTGCGCGCGATGTTGACCGCGGTAGATAACGGTGGGCAGGCCGTTCTGCTGGCACCCACGGAGGTTCTGGCCCAACAGCACCACCGGTCAATCACTGCTCTGCTTGGCCCCTTGGCGCAGCGTGACCAGTTGGGGGGTTCACCCCTTGGCACTGAGGTGGCCCTCCTGACCGGCACCATCACCGGTTCGCGCCGTCGCGAGGTGCTTCAAGACATGACTTCGGGTCGGGCCGGCGTGGTCATTGGCACTCATGCGCTGTTGTACGAGCGCGAGGCGTTGGCCGATGTGGCGTTGGTGGTCATTGATGAGCAGCACCGTTTCGGCGTGGAGCAGCGAGCAGCCCTGATAGAGCGAGATGGCTGCGTCCCGCATATTCTGGTGATGACGGCGACGCCGATTCCGCGCACCATCGCGATGACGGTATTCGGTGACTTGGAAACTTCCACACTGGCCGAGCTGCCGCGTAACCGACAACCGATTGCCTGCCATGTGGTTCCAGCGACAGAGAAACCGCACTATCTGGAACGCGCATGGCAACGCCTCGTTGATGAAGCCCGCGCCGGACACCAGAGTTTCGTTGTGTGTCCCCGCGCGCACGCTGATGACGGCAAGGAGGGCGACCCTGACGGCGAAGGTCAGACACCGCTGACCGACGACGAGACGCCCTGGGATGACGCCGATGGCTCCACGACTTCTCACACAGCAGACCTCACGAGCGTTGACGAACTCTTTGAGGTGCTGGTTGATGGACCCTTGTCAAGTCTGCGCGTCGAGAAGCTCTACCGACAGATGCCCAACGATCACAAAGACGCCATCATGACGGCGTTCGTCGCCGGGCACATCGATGTCCTCGTGGCCACCACTGTGGTGGAAGTGGGCGTGGATGTCCCCAACGCCACAGCCATGGTGGTGATGGACGCGGATCGATTCGGCGTCTCGCAGCTTCATCAACTCCGTGGTCGCGTGGGGCGTGGTCACGATGCAGGGGTCTGCCTGCTCGTGACGAACACCGAACAGGGATCACCGGCTCGCGAGCGCGTCGAAGAGGTGGCCCGAACTTCCGACGGCTTTGCCCTGGCTCAGGTGGATCTGGCTTACCGTCGCGAGGGCGATGTGCTCGGTGCCGTGCAATCGGGGCGACGCTCATCGTTGCGCCTGCTGTCGGTGATCACTGACGGTGCAGTCATCGAACAGGCGCGCACAGCAGCGGTGAATCTGGTCGCGAAGGATCCGACGCTGGTGGATCACGCTACTTTGGCGCGCGCGGTACAACGCTTAGAAGCCGAAGGGGCGGCGGACTATCTGGACAAAGCCTGAGCGGGCAGCGCACGCTGTCACGGCCGCGCGCATACTGTGCCGGTGCTCAGAATCATTGCGGGAGCTGCCAAGGGGCGGCAGCTGGCAACTCCCGAGGGCCGTCGGACTCGCCCCACCAGTGAGCGCGCTCGAGAGGCGCTCTTTTCTGCGGTGGAGTCTGAGATCGGACCGTGGACTGGTCGACGCTTTTTAGACCTGTACTGCGGCAGTGGAGCCGTGGGGCTTGAAGCGGTGTCTCGAGGAGCAGCCGAGGTGCACCTCGTGGAATCTGATGCCAAGGCCGCTGCGGTAGTGCGTCGAAATCTGCAGATCTTGGGGGCGGTAGCCGCGGATGCGCACCTTAATGTGATGAAAGCTTCCGTTTATGCATCTCGAGCTAGTGGAGCTTTTGATGTGGTCTTTGCTGACCCGCCGTATGACACGGCCGATGATGCGCTGGCCGAGGTTCTGTTGTGCCTGCGTCGGGTGGGCGCCATCGAGTCGGGAACACTGGTGGTGATTGAGCGATCTTCACACGACCCATCGTGGTCGTGGCCGGCAGGAATTGAGGCGATCTCGAATCGCACCTACGGTGAGGCGCGGTTTTGGTACGGTCGGGGTACCGGGGAGGACGCGGCATGACGCCGGGCCCCGGGCCTGAGCGAGGAGGTCTCGTGCGGCAGGCGGTATGCCCCGGCTCCTTCGATCCGGTCACCAATGGACACCTCGACATCATCGCTCGGGCGAGTGCGATCTTTGACAAGGTCACCGTTGGGGTGCTGGTGAATAACACCAAAGCCGGACTCTTCAGTGTTGACGAGCGCATCACCATGCTGCGTGAGGTGTTGGCCGACCTTCCCAATGTGGAGGTGGCGTCGTTTTCCGGCCTTCTGGTGGACTTCTGTCGCGAGAACAACATCACCGCGATCGTGAAGGGCCTTCGGGCCGTCTCGGACTTTGATTACGAACTACAGATGGCGCAAATGAATACCCGATTGTCGGGGATCGAGACGCTCTTCTTGTCGACCAATCCCACCTACGGGTACCTCTCATCAAGTCTGGTCAAAGAGGTCGCCGGGCACGGCGGCGATGTGCACGGACTGGTTCCTGACCTCGTGTTGGACCGCCTGCTGGACAGGTTCGGTGAGAACCCGTCGCACTGACGGATAGATTGGCGCCCTCGGCGGTCGACTCTCGTCGGATCGTCGACACACCAGTGGGGACTTGTGGGAGGCACGGCAGTGGACATCGAAACCGTTTTGACGCGCATCGAGGCGCTGGTCACAGATGCTCGTGGAGTCCCAATGTCGACCTCATGTCTGGTCAGCCGTGACGATGTGCTCGACCTCATTGAGGATGCGCGCGACAGCTTGCCCGGGCAACTGGCTGACGCCCAGCGCGTGCTGTCGCAGCGCGACACCGTGATCGCTGAGGCCCGGGAACAGGCCCAAGTAATCATAGAGAACGCCCAACGCGAACAGCAGCACCTGGTTGCCCAAGAAGAAGTTGTCCGTCGCGCCCATGAGGAAGCCGAGCGCATTCTCACCGAGGCGACCGTCGAAGCCCAGCGTCGAGGTGACGAGATGGACGACTACATCGACGCCAAGTTGGCGAACTTTGAAGTGGTGCTCGACAAGACTCTGCGGACCGTAATTCGTGGTCGTGAGACCTTGCGGGGTCAGCAGGCCGTCGATGACCTCGGCGCTACCGGGGATGTCCCCGTCTTCACCGACCCCGACAGTGGGTCTGAGGAGCCCATTTAGGGCTCCGGTACTCTTCAGCCCTGTCGGTTCCAGCAGGAACCGGGAACCTTGGGATCTTGGACTGCGCCGTGTCGCCGACCGCCACCCCTGACGGACCGTTTGTGCTGGACTTGCATGAACTCAGCCGTCGCGCCGGGTCAATGGTTGAAGAACAGCGAAAAGTTCACGCGCCAGAGGGGCTCGGCCTGCCGGTCATCGGCATTCCGCCCGGCGACGATCTGCACCTCACAGTGCGGGCCGAAGCCGTGGAGGAAGGTGTGCTCGTGACCGTTTCGGTCGCGGCGCGCGCGGTAGGTGAGTGCGTGCGATGCCTCGATCCTGTCGGTGAGGACCTTTCACTGACGGCTCGAGAGTTGTACTACTACACCGATCGAACGGTTGACGGTGAAGACGAGGACGAAGTTCTCCGACTCATTGACGACCGCGTCGATGTGGAGTCGGTGGTTCGCGATGTTGTTGTGACAGCGCTGCCATTGGCGCCGGTGTGTCGACCGGATTGTCCGGGGTTGTGCCCGCAGTGCGGGATTGCCCTAGTGGACGATCCGGATCACCGACACGAGGTGACGGACGATCGATGGGCCGCCCTTCGCGGGCTGGATCTATCGAACGACTGATCCGACCAGCCGCACCACAGCACGAGCGATCCGGGCCCCGGATCGTGAACCACGACCAGGAAGTAGCGAGACGATGGCTGTCCCCAAGCGCAAGACCTCGCGGAGTAACACCCGGAGCCGCCGAGCCAATTGGAAGGCGAAGCTGCCGCAGATCAACAAGCGTGTTGTTGATGGTCGCGTGGAGTACTCCGTTCCGCACCGTGTGGACGAGAACGGCCGTTACGACGGTCGCCAGATCCTGGACGTCTAGGAATCGCATGACCCACCCCGATCCCGGGGGTCAGGGGCAGACGCCACAACCTGTGGTCATCGCCCTTGATCTGCTCGGAGGGGACGCGGGTCCCGAGGTGGTGGCCGACGCCGCGCTGGCCGTGTTGCAGCGCACCAGCGACGTCGACCTCGTCCTCGTGGGCCCCGCGTCCACCGTTGCGCCACTAGCGCAGAACCGTGGCCTCCTGGCCAGTCCGTTTGATGGCCGAGTGCGCCTGATGGATGCGCCGGGTGAGATCGCCATGACCGACGATGCCGTGGCGGCGGTGCGCTCGCGCACGGACACCTCGGTGCATGGCGCAGTGACGGCCGTTCGCGAGGGAACCGCTGATGCGTGGGTCTCCATCGGACATACCGGCGCGGTGCTGACGGCGGCCACTTTGACGCTGGGTCGACTCCATGGAGTGACCCGGGCGGCAGTCGCCGTTGTCATACCGGGGACCGCTCATGATGTCGTGCTCCTTGATGTCGGCGGTTCGCTAGATGTCAGCGCTGAGGTACTGGCGCAGTTTGGTGAGCTAGGTCGGGCTTACGCGATCGCCTTGGGCCTGAATGCGGCCCCGCGCGTGGGTTTGCTCTCCATCGGCACCGAACCAGGCAAGGGTGATGCGCTGCGCAAGGAGGCAGACGCACTGTTGCGAACAGCCGATGTGGGCTATGTGGGTTTTGTCGAAGGGCGGGATATTGCCGCGGGTGGCCCAGCCGATGTCATCGTGGTGGACGGCTTCACCGGCAATGTGGTGCTCAAGGCACTAGAAGGTGCAGCCGTCAATGTCGCGCATGCGCTAGCGAAGGTCACTGGCGAGAAGGAAGCAGCCTCCGTGGTGGCGGCCAACTACCTCAGCGGAAGCAAAGCGGGCGCTGTCTTGCTCGGTGTTAACGGCATCACCGTCTTGGGCCATGGCGGCTCCACGGCCGACGAAGTTGGTGCGTGTATCGATCTCGCTGTGCGATTGGCCCGTCACGATTTGGTCGGGCGCACCCGTCAGCTGTTGTCTGGTGGTTCGTAATGGCTCCGCGCTCCCAGCATGCGAGAGACCTCAGTGCCTTGGGTGATCGACTGGGTGTTCATGTCGATACCGAACTTCTTGAGCGAGCCCTGACGCATCGCTCCTACGCCTACGAGCACGGTGGCATTCCAACGAATGAGCGGCTCGAGTTTCTCGGTGAGTCCGTCTTGGGCATCGTCGTGACAGACACCTTGTTTCGCCGTCACCTTGACCTGCCCGAGGGTCAGCTGGCCAAGCTTCGGGCAGCGGTGGTCAACATGTCGGCGTTGGCTGAGATCGCCCGTGGCATTGATCTGGGGTCGTTCATTCGCCTGGGCAGGGGTGAGGAGGTCACCCAAGGTCGGGACAAATCCAGCATCTTGGCCGACACCATGGAAGCGGTCTTGGGCGCGGTGTACCTGGATCAAGGGCTCGCTGTGGCAGCAGCGGTGATTCATCGACTCTTCGATGAGGTCATCGCCGCGGCAGCGGATATGGGTGCAGGGCTGGACTGGAAGACCTCGTTGCAG
>DPWC01000109.1:3753-3917 GCA_003529305.1 Actinomycetota bacterium | reverse complement strand
CTGGATGCCACCCCCAACAAGTCGCGCCTGGGTGCTAACGCCATCCTCGGTGTGTCACTCGCGGTGGCTCATGCAGCAGCGTTGTCGGCTGACCTGCCGCTGTTTCGCTACATCGGGGGCCCCAATGCCCACACGATGCCCGTGCCGATGATGAACATTCTCAA
>DPWC01000109.1:517-3506 GCA_003529305.1 Actinomycetota bacterium | reverse complement strand
GTTGCCGGTGCCGATGATGAACATTCTCAACGGTGGAGCGCATGCCGATACCGATGTGGATATTCAGGAGTTCATGGTGGCGCCGATTGGTGCACCGACTTTTCGGGAGGCACTGCAGCATGGGGTAGAGGTCTACCACGCACTGAAGTCCGTGCTGAAGGACAAGGGGTATGTCACCGGCTTGGGTGACGAAGGCGGGTTCGCACCTAATCTGCCGAGCAACCGCGACGCTTTGGACTTGATTGCTGAGGCGGTGTCGCGAGCCGGACTGGTACTGGGCGATGACATTGTGCTGGCACTTGATGTCGCCGCTACGGAATTTTTCCGTGAGGGCAAGTATCAGTTTGAAGGTCAGCAGCGCACGGCTGAAGAGATGGCGCAGTACTACGAGTCTTTGGTGGATGCCTACCCCATTGTGTCCATTGAGGACCCCATGTCTGAAGAGGATTGGGCGGGATGGGGCAGCGTCACAGCCTTACTGGGTCAGCGCACTCAGTTGGTCGGTGACGATCTCTTTGTTACCAATCCCGAGCGACTGCGACGCGGGATCGCTGGCGGGCAGGCCAATGCGCTTCTGGTGAAGGTCAACCAGATTGGCACCTTGACCGAGACAATGGACGCGGTGGCACTGGCGCACGGCAGCGGGTATCGCTGCATGATGAGTCATCGCTCCGGCGAAACCGAAGACACCACGATCGCTGATCTGGCGGTGGCCACCGACTGCGGCCAGATCAAGACCGGCGCACCAGCGCGATCAGAGCGGGTGGCCAAGTACAACCAGTTGCTGCGCATCGAAGAGGAACTTGATGACGCAGCCCGTTATGCCGGTCGGAGTGCCTTCCCTCGTTTCAACAACTGATCGCGCACACTGTCCTAGTGCAACCTTCCCCCACGCCGTTTACCAGCCGAGCGGTTCTGCTCAGCGGAGTACTCGTCGTCATCGTGGTGTTGATCGCCGTGCCGCTGCGGGCCTACATCATGCAGCGCGGTCAGATCGCGGCCCTTCAGGCACAGAAGGTTGCCTCAGAGAAGAACATCGAGACTCTGACGGCTCGGATCAAGTCCGCTAAGGACCCCGGTGTTGTGCGTCACCAGGCCCGCGATCGTCTGCACTATGTGATGCCTGGCGAGGTCGCCTACATCGTGCTTGACTCCACAGCGCAAGACGCCACGACCAATGTGCCAGTGCGCGCTCCAGATGGACAGCAGGTTCCTTGGTATCGCGCACTGTGGCAGTCTGTGCAGCGAGCCGATGCCAACTGACCGCGACCTCAGAATTATCGAAGCGCAATTGGGTCGACCTGTTCGCGCAGTGAGCACAGTGGCCCACCGCTGTCCGTGCGGGGCTCCCGATGTTGTCGAAACTGCACCGCAGCTGTCAGACGGCGAACCGTTTCCCACGCTGTTTTACCTGACCTGTCCGCGGGCGTGCTCGGCCATCGGCACTCTGGAAGCCGATGGAGTGATGAAGGCGATGCAGGATCGGCTCACCACCGACGCCGACCTTGCCGACCGGTATCGCGCGGCGCATGAGGACTATCTGGCCCGGCGCAATGCCATCGCTGAAGTGGAGCAGATCGCCGGCATATCCGCTGGCGGCATGCCTGATCGGGTCAAGTGCCTGCATGTTTTAGCGGCGCACGCCCTCGCTGTGGGGCCGGGTGTTAATCCTTTGGGCGATGAAGTGCTGGAACAACTCTCCCCATGGTGGCAGCGCCGATCCTGCGCAGACACCTTCGGTCAGGAGGTAGCCCTGTGATGTCAGCTGCGGGGGCCTACTGACGATGACCCAAACCGTCGCGGCAATTGATTGCGGGACTAACTCGATCCGATTGCTCGTTGCCGACCTAGATGCCGATGGACGCCTACACGATCGCGATCGGCGGATGCGCATCGTTCGCCTTGGCGAAGCGGTGGATGCCACAGGGATGATCTCGGAGGCCGCCTTGCAGCGAGCCTTCTTGGCGTGTGATGAGTTCGCGGAGGTCATTGAATCCTTCGCCGCAACGAAGGTGCGTTTCGTGGCCACTTCGGCCTCACGCGATGCCAAGAACCGCCAGGTGTTTGTCGATGGCGTCCGCGCGCGTCTTGCCCTAGAGCCCGAGGTCATCCCCGGAGAAGTTGAGGCAGCCTTATCTTTTGATGGGGCTACCTCGGGATTGCCCAGCGATGCCACCGCACCGTTTCTGATGGTGGACATCGGTGGAGGCTCCACCGAATTCGTCCTCGGCAGGGACGCACCACAACAGTCAATCTCGGTGGATATGGGCTGTGTGCGGATGACCGAACGCTTCCTGGCCAGTGATCCCCCAACCACTGATCAAATCCGGGCAGTTACGGAGTTCATCGATGAGCTGATCGGTATCGCGGCCCAGCAGGTGGATCTGGGCGCCGCGAAGACGCTGATCGGACTTGCCGGATCCGTGACAACCGTGGCGGCCATCGCGCTGGAACTACCGGAGTATGACCCGCATCGCATCCATGGCGCGCGGGTCAGCAGAGCGCAGGTTCATGCCATCGCGAAGCAACTGTTGGCGATGACCCGTACCCAGCGTGCGGCCATGCCGGTGATGCACGAGGGTCGCGTCGATGTGATCGCGGGCGGCGCTGTGATCTTGGATCGCATCATGGAACGCGTCGGCCTTGACGAAGTACTCGTGAGTGAGCACGACATCCTCGACGGCATCGCGCGCAGCCTGAGGTAGTGTCGCGCCGCGGCCCATACGCACCCCCTCGACGGCTAAGGTTCGGATCATGGGTGAGCGCGTTGAATTTGCCAGCGATGGATCCAGCTCTTCGGGGTATCTGGCGATTCCGGCCAGCGGCCACGGCCCTGGTGTGGTGGTCATCCAGGAGTGGTGGGGACTTGTCCCGCACATCGAGGAACTTGTCGACTGGTTTGCCACCCAGGGCTTCGTCGCACTAGCTCCCGATCTTTACGGTGGAGTCAGCACCCGTGAGCCCGACGAGGCCGGAAAGTTGATGATGG
>DPWC01000109.1:0-256 GCA_003529305.1 Actinomycetota bacterium | reverse complement strand
CGAGGCCGGAAAGTTGATGATGGGCCTTCGCATTGAGCAGGCGGCGCAAGATATGCAGGCCGCCGTCGACGCCCTGCTGGCGCGCCACGAAGTTGTCGGCAGCACCGTGGGTGTGACCGGCTTTTGCATGGGTGGAGGTTTGGCCTTGCTCCTCGGCGCGACCTCACCGCAGGTGCGTGCCGTCAGCGCCTTTTACCCAGCGATGCCGTGGGCGGACTACCAGCCGGAGTGGTCGGCCTATGCCGGAAAGGTGGCG
>DPWC01000108.1 GCA_003529305.1 Actinomycetota bacterium | reverse complement strand
GAGCGTCTCCTTACCTCAGCCTGACCACTTACCGCAAAGACGGCACACCCGTTGCCACGCCGGTGTGGGTGGCCCAGCGCGGAGGGTTCCTTTTCGTCTGGACGCAATCGGACTCCGGGAAAGCCAAGCGCATCAGGCGCGACCCGGGGGTCAAGGTTGCCGCCTGCGATGTTCGCGGACGCCTCAAGAGCAGCGCATTGCCTGCGACTGCTCGCATCATCAGCGGTGGCGGTGAAGAGATGGTGCGTGAACTCATGGCGGCCAAGTACGGATGGCAACTTGGCGCGTTGCTGTGGTGGCAGCGAGTTCGGCGGGTCAAGATTGAGCACATCGGCATCCAGATCACCATGGGCGATGATCCACGCGCGTTGGACGAGTCGATTCCCGAGGATCTGGCCGACGAGTGACTCCCGCCTGGCGGCCTAATGCCCGACTAGCTCACTTCGCGGACAGCCGATAGTGCTTCAGGCAAAGTGAACTGGCCGGCATACAGCGCCTTTCCAATGATCGCGCCTTCCACACCCGTAGGCACCAAAGCGGCGATCGCCCGCACATCTTCAATGCTGGAAACGCCACCACTGGCCACCACCGGCTGATGGGTGCGTTCACACACTTGGCGTAAGAGTTCGAGGTTGGGCCCTTTAAGCGTCCCGTCTTTCGTGACATCGGTGACCACATAACGAGCGCAGCCATCTGATTCCAGGCGCTCCAGAACTTCCCACAGGTCTCCGCCCTCTTGCGTCCACCCACGCGCCGCCAGAATCGTGCCCCGAACATCCAATCCCACAGCGATGCGATCACCATGCGTAGCGATGGCCCGCCGACACCACTGCGGGTCCTCCAATGCCGCCGTGCCAAGGTTGACTCGACGGCAGCCCGTGGCAAGTGCCAAGCTCAGCGATTCATCGTCACGGATCCCACCACTGAGTTCAACTTGCACATCGAGCTTTCCGACGATCTCAGCCAGTAGCTCGCGATTACTGCCTGTCCCAAAGGCCGCGTCGAGGTCGACAAGGTGAATCCACTCCGCGCCATCGTTTTGCCACTGCAGGGCCGCCTCGAGCGGATCGCCATAACCGGTCTGCGACCCTGCCTCACCCTGCACTAAGCGCACTGCCTTGCCACCTTGCACATCCACGGCAGGAAGCAGTTCAAGGTGTCGGGTCATACCGCCCTCTCAGACATGGCAGGTGCTTTCAACGGATCTCACGATGGAAGGACGAGCAAGAAACGGGTGTCATCGTAGGGAGCGCACCCAGTTGGCCAGTAGGGCAATGCCGGCAATACCCGACTTCTCCGGGTGGAACTGGGTCGCACTCAACGGCCCGTTCTCCACCGCCGCCACGAATCGTTCACCGTGTTCTGCCCAGGTCACCAGCGGTTCAGCCGTTCGGCCGTCAGTGTGCAGGGACCAGTGGCGAGCGGCATAGGAATGGACAAAATAGAACCGCTCATCACCCACGCCGTCAAAGAGCACTGAGCCGTGCGGAACATTGACCGTGTTCCAGCCCATGTGTGGCAACACGGCACTGCTCAGCCGATCAACGGTGCCTGGCCACTCCCCGAGGCCTGGTGTGTCCACATCATGCTCAAGGCCGCGGTCGAACATCACCTGCAATCCCACGCAAATCCCCAGCACCGCGCGACCACCAGCCAACCGCCGACCCACGATCTCTGCGCCTCGCACCCGCTCCAGTCCTGCCATCACTGAGGCGAATGCCCCCACACCGGGAACGACCAGGCCGTCCGCCTCGGCCGCGACGCGAGCGTCGGCGCTGAGATGGCTGGCAGCGCCGGCTTTCTCTAAGGCTCTTAAGACCGAATGCACATTGCCTGAGCCGTGATCCAGCACGACCACTTGCGGGCGTGAATCCAAGGATGTCAAAGAGCGCCCTTGGTACTCGGGATGCCCTGCACGCGCGGATCCAGAGCAAGCGCGTCACGCAACGCTCGAGCCACAGCCTTGAACTGCGCCTCCACGACATGGTGGGCGTTGCGACCCTCCAGCACTCGAACATGCAAGGCAATTTGGGCGTTCGACGCGAAGGACTCCCAGATGTGCTTGGTCATCGCCGTGTCGTAGGTGCTACCGATCAGCTCAACAATGACGGGTTCTTGATGAACTAGATATGGGCGACCCGAAAGATCCACCGCGACCTGCACCAAAGTCTCATCAAGCGGAACCAGGGCATCGCCGAACCGGCGGATTCCCGCTTTGTCACCTAGCGCCTGACGAAAAGCTTCACCTAACGCAATGGAGGTGTCTTCCACGGTGTGGTGGATGTCGACCTCCACATCGCCGGTGGTGTGGATCGTCAGATCCATCAGGCCGTGCCGGGCAAGTTGCTCCAGCATGTGATCGAAGAACGGCACTCCCGTGGCGATGTCCGCCGTGCCCGACCCGTCGAGGTCGATGGCGACGGACACTTGTGACTCTTTGGTACCGCGTTCCACCTTGGCCGACCGGCTCATGCCGGGACCACCTCCTCCAACGCTTGCCGAAAAGTCGCCATCTCTTCCGGGGTACCCATGCTGACTCGCAACCAACCCTGCGGACCAGTTTGGCGGATCAACACACCACGATCCAGCAAGCCCTGCCAAACCGCCGTCGCGTCGTCGAAGATGCCAAAAAGCACGAAGTTCGCATCACTGTCAGCAGCGTGTAGTCCGCGCGATCGCAACCACTCCACCGTCTCGTCACGCGTGGTCCGAAGATCAGCCACCCGGGCCAAGAGATCCGATGAGTGTTCGAGTGCCGCAATCGCAGCGGCCTGCGTCAATGCCGACAGGTGGTAGGGCAACCGGACCAGCCGAACGGCATCGACTACTGCCTCGTGGCTCACGAGGTAGCCCACTCGGCCTCCGGCGAACGCAAAGGCCTTGCTGAGAGTGCGAGTGACCACCAACTGCGGGAAATCCTGGATCAGGCTGAGCGCACTGGGCGTGCCAGATCGACGAAACTCTGCGTACGCCTCGTCAACAACGACCACCCCAGGCGCGCTCTCGCAGATCGCGCGAATCAGAGACAGATCGACGGCCGTGCCCGTGGGGTTGTTCGGCGAGGCCACCAGCACCACATCGGGTTGCGTTTCCTGCACTGCTTGCACCACAGCTTCGGCATCCATGCTGAAGTCAGAGTTGCGCGGTGAGGTGAGGTACTCAGTAAAGGTGTCGCGGCAGTAATCGGGATACATCGAGTAGGTCGGAGCAAAGCCCAAGGCGCGGCGGCCAGGACCACCGAAGGCTTGCAGCAACTGCACCATGACCTCGTTGGAGCCATTTGCCGGCCACAGGCAACTCACCGGAAAGCTCAATGCCTCCTGCTTGAACAGATAGCTCCCGATCGCTGCCCGCAGTTGCTCGGCCTCACGATCGGGGTACCGGTTCAGCGAGGCAGCTGCCTCTCGCACTGCATCGGTAACCGCCGCCACGACCTCGGCCGAGGGCGGGTAAGGGTTCTCGTTGACATTGAGTCGCACGGGCACCGTCAACTGCGGCGCACCGTAGGGCTGTAATCCAACGAGATCTTGCCGAAGCGGGAGCCCGCCGCTCACGATTGATCCGGAATTCGCGTGCGGACCGCAGCAACATGGGAGTGCAGATCTTCGGCACCGCCGAGCGCATCGATCAATGGCGCGACTTCGGCCAAGGCATCCCGGGTGTAGTTGACGACATGGATGCTGCGCAGGAATGACTGCACTGACAGCCCTCCGGTGTGCCGCGCGGATCCACCCGTCGGCAGAACATGGTTAGAGCCCGCCAAATAGTCGCCCAAACTCACCGGCGACCACGGACCGACGAACACCGCACCGGCATTGCGCACGCGAGCAGCTCGATCACGCGCATCGACCGTGATCACCTCAAGGTGCTCTGCGGCCCACGAATCAACAACCTCAAGGCCTTGGTCAAGATCATCCACGAGGGCATATGCCGATTGGTTGGACAAGGCCGTAACGACCCGCGCCCGATGCACAGTCGTGGTCAATTGACGCTCTACTTCGGCATCGACTGCATCCAGCAATTGCGCCGAGTCACTCACGAGCAAGCAGGAGGCATTCTCATCATGCTCGGCTTGGGCGATTAGGTCCGCAGCGACGAACGCCGGATCAGCGGAAGCATCGGCCAAAATGCCGATCTCCGTCGGGCCTGCCTCGCTGTCGATACCCACGACTCCGCGCACTACCCGCTTAGCCGCCGCGACATAGACATTGCCTGGACCGGTGATCAGATCCACGGGTTCACACTCATCGGTTCCGTAGGCAAACATGCCCACCGCCTGCGCC
>DPWC01000059.1 GCA_003529305.1 Actinomycetota bacterium | reverse complement strand
GTTCAAGTCCCCTCAGCTCCACTCAAAGGTGTCAGAGATGGCGGACGACACGGTGCAGGACATTTGGTTTTTCACGCTCCGGCAATGGAGTCATCATCGACCGCCCAACCTCAAGTCCGCTGGCCTCGTGCCGATAGCCTGCTGACGAAGGAGGCTTGCGGCATGGTGCGGGCGAAATGGAGTGCCAGGCGGCGCTGGGTAGCGGTCGTCACCGTTGCGCTGCCTGCATTGCTTCTGGCCACGCTGCCGGCTTTGTCCTCGCAGGCGGCAGGCACCGCGCTCGTCACTGGAGTTGATGTCTCGCGGTGGGACCACCCCAATGGGGTGGGGATTGATTGGACCAAGGTCAAGGCCGCTGGGCGCTCGTTCGCCATCGTCAAGGCGACTCAGCGCACCAACTACACGAATCCTTACTTCACGCCGGATTTCACCGGCGCAAGAACCGCAGGTCTGGTCATCGGCGCCTATCACTACGCCGAGCCTTCGGTGACCACTTGTGGCGGCGTGCTGCCGTGTGACCGTTACAAGTCAGCGCGCGACCAGGCCAAGTACTTCGTGAGCACGATGCGCGGAGCGGGTATTTCTCTGCGGTCAACGGGAGTGCTGCCCCCTGCGCTTGATCTGGAAATCACCGGTGGCCTGAGCAGCGGTGATCTGGTCGCGTGGGCGCAGACCTTTCTCGCCACCGTTCGCTCCCTGAGTGGGCGTACGCCCATGCTGTACACCTATCACTCGTTCATCATCGGCCCACTGGGGAACACCTCAGCATTGGCGAGCTATCCGCTGTGGTACGCCCGATACACCACAACGGTTCCCACAGCGACCACCTTGCCGGGGGGCTGGCGCACCTGGGCCCTCTGGCAGTACACCTCGACCGAATCCACCAACGGCATCACGGGCGCCGGAGATGTCAACCGCTTCAACGGCTCTTTGTCGACTCTTCAAGCCTTCGCTGACGGCACGGCCTCCGGGTATGCACCTCCAACGGAGCCAGTCACGCTCGCAGCAACGCCCGGTGTCGGCGCAGCCACACTCACCTGGTCGGCCCCACTCGATGATGGTGGCGTTCCGATCCTGAATTACCGGGTCAAGGTCGATGACGGCCCCGCCGTGTTGGCTCCGACAAGCTCCTTCGTGGCATGGGGTCTGCCCGCGGGCAGCCACAGCTTCACCGTGGCGGCCGAGAATGTTGCAGGTATCGGGCCGACTGCTGTGGCAACGGCAACGATTGCTGCGTATGACCCGTTGAGCGTTCGGCCATCGGCCACCACATTGACCATTGCCCGGCCAGTAGCTGCCAGCGGGGCCTCGTGGTTTCCAGTTCAAGTACGACTTGTTCGCACCGACACGGGCCAAGCATTGCCCGGTGCGGTGATCTCGGTGGTGTCGCAACCGGAATTGAGCGGATCACCCACAGCCGTGGGGGTGACAACAGATACCGAGGGCACTGCCACGGCGTGGTTGCGTGCAGCCATTGACACCCAGGTCACTGCCACCGTTCCGGCCAGTGCGTGGAACTCTTCAGGGACCGCCGTGGGATCGGTGCGGGTACGACCAGCCCTCAGTGCGGTGCTGTCGACAACCTCGGTCAAGCGCACGGGCGTGGTGCGATTGCGGGGCGGAACGACGCCGTTACTTGCCGGCGAGACGGTCTACCGGCAGATCTACACGGCTGGTCGATGGGTGACCAAATCGTCAGCCGTGTTGTCAGTCACCGGTCGCTACTCCTTCCCAGTGCCCACATCCCGGAAGGGAAGGGTGACGATGCGCGTGCTGCTGCCTGCTAGCACCCATCATCTGCGGGTGACATCGCGACAGGTGGTCCTGACCGTTCGCTAGCCGCGTGGGAAGATGCCCGCCATGAGTCAGCCGGACAGCAGCCCTGCGGAGCGATATGACGCTCAGGCAATTCAGGAAAAGTGGCTGCCCATCTGGGACGAGTTAACTCCATTTCGCTCGGGCCAACCCGGTGATGACCGACCCAAGAAGTATGTGCTCGACATGTTTCCCTACCCCTCGGGTGATCTGCACATGGGTCACGCCGAGGCGTACGCGATCGGAGATGTGCCGGCGCGCTATTGGGTCCTCAAAGGTTTCGATGTGCTGCATCCCATCGGGTGGGATGCCTTCGGATTGCCAGCAGAGAATGCCGCCATTAAGCGTGGTGAGGATCCGGCGCGGTGGACCTACGAGAACATCGCCACCCAGCGGGCGTCCATGCGCCGATACGCCTGTTCGTTTGACTGGGACCGGGTACTGAACACCTGCGACCCCGAGTACTACCGCTGGAACCAGTGGTTTTTTGTCCGGATGTTTGAACGAGGCTTGGCCTATCGCAAGCCATCGAATGTGAACTGGTGCCCCAACTGCCAGACCGTGCTGGCCAATGAGCAGGTGGTGGGTGGTCTCTGCGAGCGGTGCGACACCGCAGTGACCAAGAAGAAGTTGACGCAGTGGTACTTGCGCATCACCGACTATGCCGATCGGCTTCTTGATGACATGGAGCAGTTGGAGGGCAACTGGCCCGACAAGGTGCTCACCATGCAGCGCAATTGGATCGGTCGTTCCACTGGCGCTGAGGTGAATTTCGCGGTGGAAGGCCGTGAGCAGCCGGTCACGGTTTACACGACCCGACCCGACACCTTGTTTGGTGCCACCTTCTTTGTAGTGGCTGCCGACAGTGATCTGGCCGCTGAACTGGCTGCTGGTGCTCCCGCTTTGGTGCAGCGGCAATTTGCTGAGTATGTGGAGCAGGTGCGGGCCACCTCAGACATCGACCGGCTGTCCACGGAGCGCCCAAAGACGGGTGTCTTTCTGCAGCGGTACGCCATCAACCCGGTCAATGACGAACGACTGCCGATCTTTGCCGCGGACTATGTGCTGGCCGATTACGGCACCGGCGCGATCATGGCGGTACCGGCTCATGACCAGCGCGACCTTGACTTCGCCCGCGCCTTCGACCTGCCGGTGCGCGTGGTCGTCGATACCGAAGCCGACGATCCGGCGATCACCGGTGTGGCGACGCCCGGTGACGGCGCCCTGGTGAACTCTGGCCCCCTTGATGGCATGGCCAAGGCCGATGCCATCGCTCACATCACGGCACTGCTGGAAGCCCAGGGCCAAGGTGCTGCCGCGAAGAACTACCGGCTTCGTGACTGGTTGATCTCTCGCCAGCGGTACTGGGGTACCCCCATTCCGATCATCCATTGCCCATCCTGCGGCGAGGTTGCGGTTCCCGACGATCAACTGCCCGTGACTCTGCCTGATTCGCAAGGTCTGGACCTCAGCCCTAAAGGCACCTCGCCGCTGGGCGGTGCCACGCACTGGCTCAGCGTGCCGTGTCCGTCGTGTGGTTCCCCAGCACAACGCGATACCGACACCATGGACACCTTCGTCGACAGCTCGTGGTACTTCCTGCGGTACCTCTCACCACAATTGGATAGCGCACCTTTTGATGTGCAGCAGGCTCAGCAGTGGCTGCCCGTGGATCAATATGTCGGCGGCGTGACGCATGCCATTTTGCATCTGCTGTACGCCCGATTCTTCACCAAAGTTCTGCACGACCTTGGCTTGGTTGAGGTTCAGGAGCCCTTCGCCCGACTGCTCAATCAGGGCATGGTGTTAATGGATGGCTCAGCGATGAGCAAGTCGCGCGGCAATCTGGTGCGCCTCAGTGACGAACTTGCCGAGCACGGCGTGGATGCGATTCGGTTGACGATGGTCTTCGCTGGGCCACCCGAAGACGACATCGATTGGGCCGATGTTTCGCCGGCAGGTTCCGCCAAGTTTCTCGCGCGCGCCTGGCGCTTGGCGGGCGATGTCACCAGTGCGCCGGGAACTGACCCGGCCAACGGTGATCTGACGCTGCGACGCGTGACGCACCGGGTCATCGCTGAAGCCGACGCCGCCATCGCCAGTTCGCGCTTCAATGTGGCGATCGCTCGAGTGATGGAATTGGTCAACGCGGTGCGCAAGGCCATCGACACCGGAGCTGGGCCAGCGGACCCGGCTGTGCGGGAAGCCGTGGAGGCGGTGGCGGTGCTGTTGTCCATGGTTGCCCCGTACACCGCCGAGGACATGTGGCAGCGCCTTGGACATCAGCCCTGTGTGGCGCTGGCTGGTTTTCCTGTGGTGGACCCGGCGTTGCTGGTGCAGGAGTCGGTGACCTGCGTGGTGCAGGTAGATGGCAAGTTGCGTCAGCGCCTCGAAGTCTCTCCCGGCATCAGTGCTGATGACTTGCGCGAATTGGCCCTGGCGGACGATGTTGTGCAGCGCACATTGGCGGGCCGTTCGGTACGCACTGTGGTGGTGCGCGAGCCGAAACTGGTCAACATCGTTGCTGGTGACTAAGCCGGTTGCTCCGGACAGTTGAACATCCAGCGAATGCTGTAGCGATCCACAAAGGTGCCCCAGTAAGCCCCCCAGAACATCAAATTCAAGGGCACCACATCGGTAGCCCCCTCAGAGAGCGCATCGAAGATCCGTTGTGTCTCTGCCAAGGTGTCGGGCTCGATATTGATCGAGATGTTGTTGCCCGGCTGTAGTTGGTGACCCATCGACTCCAGCATGTCGGTGCCCATGAGGATCGTGCCATCCAGGATCGGCAACTCAATGTGCATCAGCAGCTGGCGTTCATGTTCCGGCAGTTCCGGCTGGCCCGGTGCTGTGGGCACCTCGCCCATGCGCTGCAAGCCGATGAATTCACCACCAAAGACGGAGCGGTAGAAGGTGAAGGCTTCCTCAGTTTTCCCCATGAAGTTCAAGTAGATGCTGATGCGCGACATGCCGACCTCCGTGGTGGGTGTGGCGCGAGTGTAGGTCACAGCGCGGTGTTAGGGACTGGCGTCGTGATGGCTGGCTTTAGGCATCCATCCCCAGCGGAATGCATCCCCATCGCGTTGGTCGCTGCCACCGTGAGCCGCTGATGCTTCCTTAGCGTGCGGCCATGTCGGTAGGACCTGGGGAGCGTCTTCGTCGTGCCGTTGGGGCATGGAGTGGGCAGGGTGAAGTGCCACTGGCGCCATCTGTGCCGGCTGCCCCATGGCCTGACGGTGATCAGGCGCCGTCTGCTCAACGCATGCGCCGCGGCTTGACCGTGCTCGCGGTTGCTGCCGTACTCATCGCTGTGCTGGTGGTGTGGCGGGCACAACCCCGAGCCGTTTCCGTGGAGATGGGCGAC
>DPWC01000191.1:4049-5860 GCA_003529305.1 Actinomycetota bacterium | reverse complement strand
AGCCAGAAGCAGGTCAAGAAGCTCATCGCGGGTCCGGGCGTGTACATCTGCGACGAGTGCATCGAACTGTGCAACGAGATCATTGATGAGGAGTTGGGCGAGGCCAGTGCGGCTGATCCGGCCGAGCTACCCAAGCCGAGAGAAATCTTCGAATTTCTTGACCAATATGTCGTCGGCCAAGATCTTGCCAAGCGCGCCCTGTCGGTGGCTGTCTATAACCACTACAAGCGCATCCGCACCCCCGAGGCCGACAAGCGTGGTGACGATGGCGTTGAGGTGATGAAGTCCAACATCTTGCTGCTGGGCCCCACGGGCTCTGGCAAGACCCTCATGGCACAAACTCTGGCGCGGATGCTTCAGGTGCCGTTCGCCATCGCAGATGCCACGGCGCTGACTGAGGCTGGATATGTCGGTGAGGATGTCGAGAACATCCTGCTCAAATTGATCCAAGCGGCCGACTTTGATGTCAAGAAGGCCGAAACGGGCATCATCTATATCGACGAAGTTGACAAGATCGCCCGCAAGGCCGAGAACCCCTCCATCACTCGTGATGTCTCCGGTGAGGGTGTGCAGCAGGCGCTGCTGAAGATCATTGAGGGAACGACAGCGTCGGTGCCACCGCAGGGTGGTCGTAAGCACCCGCATCAGGAGTTCATCCAGATCGACACCTCCAATGTGTTGTTCATCGTGGGTGGTGCCTTCGCCGGTCTGGAGCAGATGATCGAGCAGCGGGTGGGCAAGAAGTCCATCGGCTTCACCGCTGATGTCAAGGGTTCTGGTGAATCAAAGGCCGATGCCGAAGACCTGCTCTCACAGGTGATGCCCGAGGACTTGATGAAGTTCGGATTGATTCCGGAATTCATTGGTCGTCTGCCGGTGGTCACCAGCACGGTCGCCGTTGACCAAGCGGGCCTGATTCAGATCCTCACCGAGCCGAAGAATGCGCTGACCAGGCAGTACCAGAGGCTGTTCGAACTGGACGGTGTCGAATTGGAGTTTGACTCCGAGGCGTTGGCGGCTATCGCTGATCAGGCCTTGGAGCGCGGCACGGGCGCTCGTGGACTGCGGGCGATTTTGGAAGAGGTACTGCTGCCCGTGATGTACGAGGTGCCGTCTCGCGAGGACATCGCGCGCGTCGTCGTTACCGAAGCGGTTGTGGTGGAGCGCACGGCACCGCAGATGCTGCCCCGCGAACGCCCCAAGCGGACTCGTTCGGACAAAGACGATGAGGCAGAGCGCACCGCGTAAAGGCTCAGTCCTGACCAGCGGGCATAGTTGTTACGACGATGCGGCAAGAACCAGATCAGCGGAGATTTGCTCAGCTTCTTCAAAGCTGATCGCGGCGATACTGCCCACCGCTTTGAGGTCAGCTTCGATGGTGCGCAGCAACGCGAGTTGATCAGCCGGTGCACGAACCGTGGCTGAGTCCACTTCGGCGCGCATGGAGACATTGACTTCCGTCTTCGCACGACGAATCTGCACCAGTACTGCGGCTACCGCGTCCACCAGTTCGGCATTGCCGGTGGCTCCGGGTGACAACTCGGCCAGCTGCGGCCAGTGGCTGCGATGCACCGAGGAGTCATGCGTCCATGACCATGCCTCCTCGGTGACAAACGGCAAGACCGGGGCAAAGAGTCGGAGCATGACCGAGATGGCCACGCCCAAGGTGGCGTGGGCGGAAGCGGCGGCCTGCGGACCTTGCTGGCCGTAGGCGCGCTCCTTGACCACCTCGACATAGTCATCGCAGAAGGACCAGAAGAACGATTCAGTGACTTCCAGCGCACGGCTGTAGTCGTAGGCCTCAAAGGCGG
>DPWC01000191.1:0-3721 GCA_003529305.1 Actinomycetota bacterium | reverse complement strand
GTGATTGCCGCAGAATCCTGTGATGCCCCCATGCTCAAAGCGAACTTGCTGGCATTGAGGATCTTGATGGCGAGTCGACGGCCGACCTTCATCTGTTGCACATCAAAAGCTGTGTCAGTACCGGGCCGCCCACTGGCCGCCCAGTAGCGCACCGCATCGGAGCCGTGTTCTTCCAGAAGCCCCAACGGCGTGACGACATTTCCCTTGGACTTACTCATCTTCTTGCGATCAGGATCCAAGATCCAGCCGCTGATCGCGGTGTCTGACCACGGCACCGCACCAAACTCAGCGTTGGCTCGCACCACCGTGCTGAACAGCCAGGTGCGGATGATGTCGTGTCCTTGCGGACGCAGGTCCATCGGATACACCCGAGCAAACAGGTCGGGATCGCGCTCCCACCCTCCGGCGATCTGCGGTGTCAGCGATGAGGTGGCCCAAGTGTCCATGACATCGGGGTCCCCGATGAAGCCGTCTGGCTGTCCTCGCTGGGCTTCGGCATAACCGGGCGGGCAGTCTGATTGCGGGTCAATGGGCAGCGCGGTCTCGTCCGGCACGATGGGGGAGTCGTAGATCGGTTCACCCGCGCTGGTCAACGGGTACCAGACCGGGAAGGGCACGCCGAAGAAACGCTGGCGGCTGATCAGCCAATCACCGTTGAGGCCATCCACCCAGTTTTCATAGCGGGCGCGCATATGTGCGGGGTGCCAGGCGATCTCCTGTGCACGAGCAAGCAATGCCTCGCGTAGGGCTTTGTCACGACCGCCGTTGCGCAGATACCACTGTCGGGTGGTGACTATCTCCAGTGGCTTGTCGCCCTTTTCGAAGAACTTCACCGGATGATTGATGGCGCGCGGTTCACCCAGAAGTTCGCCACTGTCTCGGAGCATCTCCACGATCGTTTCCTTGGCCGTGAAAACAGTCAGGCCAGCTAACTTCTCGAAGTGACTTCGAGCCAGTTCGGTATCGAGCCCTGCAGGCGGCTCGGTGTTGATCCGCCCGTCCCATCCAAGGATCGCCCGCGTGGGCAGTTGAAGCTCGCGCCACCAGGTGACATCGGTGAGATCACCGAAGGTGCACACCATGGCAATGCCGGTGCCCTTCTCGGGATCAGCCAGAGCGTGGGCCAGCACGGGCACCTCAACGCCGAACAGGGGAGTGCGCACCGTGGCACCAAACAAGGCTTGGTAGCGAGCATCGTCGGGATGAGCAACCAGTGCCACGCACGCGGGCAGCAACTCGGGGCGCGTGGTGTCGATGACGACATCACCAGCACCGTCGCTGCGGTGGAAGGCCAATTGGTGATAGGCGCCAGGGCGTTCGCGATCCTCAAGTTCGGCTTGCGCGACAGCGGTTCGGAAAGTGACATCCCACAGCGTCGGAGCCTCTGACTGATACGCCTCATCGCGAGCCAAGTTGCGCAGGAACGCTCGCTGTGAAGCGGCGCGTGAGCCGGCATCAATGGTTTGGTAAGTGTGCGACCAGTCCACTGAAAGTCCGAGTCGGCGCCAGACCTGTTCGAAGACTTTTTCATCCTCAGTGGTCAGTTGTTCGCAGAGTTCAATGAAGTTGCGACGCGACACCGGGATCTGCTGCTTGCCCGGTTCCGCCGGTGGGGTGAAGTCCGATTGGTAGGGCAGCGCGGGGTCGCACCGCACGCCAAAGTAGTTCTGCACCCGACGCTCAGTGGGTAGACCGTTGTCGTCCCAGCCCATCGGATAGAAGACCGCTTTGCCGCGCATGCGCTGGAATCGAGCGATGGTGTCGGTGTGGGTGTAAGAGAACACATGACCCACATGCAAAGAGCCGCTGGCGGTAGGCGGCGGGGTGTCGATGGAGTACACCTGCGCACGCTCGGCGGAGCGATCAAATCGGTAGGTGCCATCGTCTTCCCATTGCTCCGCCCATTTTTGTTCCAGGCCATCAATCGTCGGCTTTTGCGGCACGCGACCGTTCGCCGTGGGCTCTGGAGCGTTCATGACGGCGAATCCTACGGAGCCAAGCGCGCTTAGACTCAGGCACCGTGGGACGACGAGGAGCTTCGGCTGCTGATCGAGCTGCCATGGATGCCGCCCTCTTGGAACGCTTCTTTGCTGTGCAGCAGGTCTTGGGGCGGCGCTGGCCCGAGGACCGCATCGCACCGACGCTAGAGCGCATCGCACGCGGTGCTGAATTGCTGGGCGATCCGCAAGCGGCATTCCCCTCCGTGTTGATTGCCGGAACCAACGGCAAGACCTCAACGGCTCGAATGGTCGATCAGCTCGCTCGGACCGTGGGTTTGCACACGGGACGATTCACCAGCCCACACCTGGCCACCCTGCTGGAGCGGATCAACCTCTTTGGCGAACCGATCAGTATGGATCGATTCATCGAAACCTACGACGAGATCGAGCCGTTCGTGGAAATGGTTGACGCTGAGTCCATTGGTCACGGTGGACCGGCCATGTCCACCTTTGAGGTGCTCACCCTCTTGGCGTTCGCTGCGTTCTCCGAAGCACCCGTGGATATGGCCGTGGTGGAAGTGGGTATGGGCGGCACCTGGGATGCCACCAACATCATGGATCCCGCGGTCGCAGTGATCGCACCAGTGGGCTTGGACCACATGCAATACCTCGGTTCCACGATTGCGCAGGTGGCCGGTGAGAAGGCGGGAATCATCAAGCCTGATGGCATCGTCGTGGTGGCCCGGCAAGATCCGGTCGCTCTTGAGGTGATCTCTCGCCGCGCGGAAGAAGTGGGTGCGCAGGTGGTCTTGCAGGACCGGGATTTCCGCATCGTGCAGCGCTCACTGGCCGTTGGTGGTCAATACCTCGATATTCAGGGCCTCGGCGGGTTGTATGACGAGATCATCCTGCCCTTGCACGGCGAACATCAAGCAGACAACGCAGCACTGGCGTTGGTGGCCTTTGAGTGTTTCCTCGGCGGCGGACACCAACGCCTTGATGTTGCACTGGTGCGAGAGGCGATGGCGAGTGTTACCTCGCCGGGTCGGTTAGAGGTGCTGCGCTCCTCACCAACGGTGATTGTCGACGCTGCACATAACGCCCAGGGTGTTCGTGCAGCCATGACTGCCGTTGAAGAGGCCTTCGGGCTTAACGGTGTGGTGTGCGTCCTTGCCGCGATGGCCGACAAGGATGTTGAAGCGATGGCGATGGAGCTGGCACCTTTCGCTGATGCGGTCGTGGTGACCTCCATGCCGTCGCCTCGGGCCATGGTGGTGGACGAGTTGGGTGCTCGAGTGGCCGCGGTACTGGGTCACGAGCGTGTGGTGGTGACTGAGCCGATTGAGGATGCGCTGACGGCGGCGGTTGCCATGGCCGATGACGCGCGTGCTGCCGGCAGTTCGGCAGGTGTGGTGGTGTTGGGCTCAGTAGTTCTGGCGGGCGCGGCCCGAACGCTGCTGGGCGCAGGTGCCGTCGACGCGATCGCCCCTATGCCACCGGATCAGCGTCTCTCTGGCGAACCGGACGAGCTATGAGATCGCTGTTGTCAGCAGTTCTGGCCATGGAAGCTGTGGTGATCGCACTGGCGATTCCCGTCGCGACCGTTGTCAATGGTGTCGATGCTGCTCGCGCCGGCTGGGTTGGGGGAGCCTTGGCGATCTTGTGTCTCGTGGTCGTTGCTTTGCTGCGCTACCCGTGGGCGATCGCGGTGGGCTGGTTGGTGCAAGCAGCGGCCATCGCCTCGGGATTTGTGGTGACACCGATGTTCTTTCTTGGCGCCA
>DPWC01000019.1 GCA_003529305.1 Actinomycetota bacterium | reverse complement strand
GGCATTCGCGGCAGCCAAAGTGGGCGATTGCTGGAAATATGCCAACACTTCGGTGCGAGTCGCTATCTATCGGGCAACGCGGCCAAATCCTACTTGGACAATCAATTATTCGACAATGCCGGGATCGAAGTTGTATGGCAAGACTACGCTCATCCGAGCTATCCTCAACTCCACGGGGAATTCGTGCCTTATCTTTCAGCGTTGGATTTGATTTTGAATGTTGGGCCGGAGAGTCCAAAGGTAATTAGAGGAAAATCTTGAGGACCATTCTCATCACCGGAGGCGCAGGCTTCATTGGTAGCAATTTCGTACGTCACCTTTACGATCGTTACCCACACTATCGAATCTTGGTGCTCGATGCGTTGACCTATGCGGGTAGCGTGGCAAACTTGCCGGGTAGTGGGCAGGACAATTCGCGATTTGAATTTTGGTACGGGAATGTGCTGAACGCCGACTTGGTCGACGCGCTCGTACGCCAATCCGATATTGTCTTTCATTTTGCTGCAGAATCGCACGTTACCAGGTCGATCTTCGACAATCGGCAGTTTTTCGAGACGGACGTCCTCGGTACTCAGGTGGTGGCGAACTCAGTCCTTCGCAACCAGCCCAAGGTAAAGCTGTTTGTTCACATTTCGACGTCGGAAGTTTACGGTACCGCTGTTGGTCCTCTGATGGACGAGGATCATCCGACGAATCCGATGAGTCCCTACGCGGCAGCCAAGTGCGGAGCGGATCGTCTTGTTTATTCTTATTGGCAAACTTACCGTATCCCTGCAGTGATTGTTCGGCCCTTCAACAATTTTGGCCCTTATCAGCACCTTGAGAAGGTGGTTCCTCGCTTCATCACGAGCGGCCTGCTGGGCGAGCCGATGACCGTGCACGGTGACGGTACCGCGCGGCGCGATTTTATGCATGTCGCGGACCATTGCGAGGCATTGGACAAGCTCCTCCATGCGATTCCTGAGAAGATCATCGGTGAAGTTTTCAATCTTGGCACGGGTAACGACGTGAGCGTGCTTGAAATTGCAAAGGCCGTGAAAAGCGCAATGCACAATTCAAGCAGTTCCATCGAGCTCATTGGCGAACGTCCCGGGCAGGTTGTTCGTCATACTTGCGATGCTGCCAAATTTCAGAGACTGCTGGATTGGAAGCCAAAACGCACTTTCGAAGCCGGCTTGCGCGAAACAATCGATTGGTACGTTGCAAATCAGGAATGGTGGCAGCCGCAACGTTGGTTGCGTCACATTCCAATTGTCACGGCAGCCGGCCGTAAGGAATTCCATTGAACGTTCGGGTTCCCTTCTATCGGCACGATCTCGGCAAGTTGGAATTGGAAGCGATCGCCAGAGTGTTTGGCGGCCCCATCTTGACCACGGGCGATGTCGTGACGGAATTCGAGAAGGCGTTTGCAGCCTATCTCCACAGGCGTCATGCGCTGGCCGTCACGAGCTGTACCGGCGCCATGCATATGGCGCTCATGGCGTTGGGTATTGGGCCAGGAGACGAAGTTATCACGACGCCAATGACCTTCATAGCGACTGCAGCAGCGATCCTGGAAGCGGGAGCCACGCCCGTCTTGGCGGAAGTCGAGCCGGATACCGGAAATATCGATGCCAAGGCAGTCGAAGCTGCGGTGACGCCGCGTACCAAGGCTATTCTACCCGTCCATCTCTATGGCCTGTTATGTGATATGCGTGCCCTTAGGCGTATCGCCGACGCGTCCAAGCTAGCGATTATCGAGGACGCAGCTCATTGTGTGGAGGGGGTCCGTGACGGCATCCAGCCCGGTGGGCTGTCAGATGTCGCTTGTTTCAGCTTCTATGCCACCAAGAACCTGACATGCGGCGAAGGCGGTGCCCTAGTTACGGACCGGGACGACCTATTGGAGCCACTCCGGATGCTCCGATTGCATGGCATGACTAAGTCGGCGGCAGACCGGCATCGCGAGGGCTACCAGCATTGGGATATGAAAGTCTTGGGCTGGAAGTACAACATGGACAATATTCAAGCGGCGATGTTGATGCCGCAACTTTCCCGGCTTGACCGCAAACTTGCGGATCGGGAGCGTTTGGCGCGGCGCTACAATGAACGTCTTGGCCAACTGAATTGGCTGCAAATTCCGGCGGTGCCAGAGGATGCGGTTCACGCACGCCATCTCTATCCTATTTGGGTCGACGCTGCACTGCGCGACAAAATGGTGAAGGGGTTACAAGAGCGCGGCATCCAGACTGTAGTGAATTATCGCGCAATTCATCAAATGTCGTACTTGCGTGAAAGGCTCGGCTATAAGGACGGCACGTTTCCGATCGCCGAAAGCATCGGCGATCGGACGCTCTCACTGCCATTCTATCCTGGCATGCCAGACGAGTATGTTGACATCGTGTGTGAGGCGATGGAGGAAATCGCGGCACGCGAGCCGTAGCTCGCCGGATGGTTGGTGCCATCGGCATCTTTAAGGCGCTGGCATGAATGAGGCGCTTAACAGTCGTTGGATCGATGGCACACTAGCTTCGATTAGCAGCCACGACAGTTTTCACGCTCACTAATGACGTCTCACGTTACCAAGTCACAATCTTCGAGGCTTGCCGTGGCCTGGCGGTGGGCGAAGGTTGCTGCGGCTGCGACGATCATGGGAACCCTATGGAGATATGGCGCCTTGGATTTGGCGAGCATATCCGCCCTATGGCATTCGCCCGGATTGGGGCTGACTTCGGCGATCCTGCTTTTTGCTCCGTTGTTTCTGCTTAGCCTTCGTTGGCAGCTGCTGATGCGCGCGCAGTCCTTCCACCTCACATATCGTTCCGCGCTCCGAATTACCGCCATTGGTCAATTCTTCAATACGTTCATGCCAGGCGGCATCGGAGGCGATGCCATGCGGTTTTACTACATCTTTGGTAGAGTAACGGGCCGGAGAACGGCTGCGCTAATGTCGCTGATCGTTGACCGGCTGTTGGGCTTGGGGGCACTGTTGATGCTTGCTAGCGCAGCAATTCTCGCGAATCGAAACCTGTTCCAAGGGAGTGGCGCACTGCGCTCCTTTGCAGAAATTGTGATTGCCGCAACCACTATAGGGATATTGGGTGGGCTGGTCATCGTGCTGCTTCCGGACGCCCTATTGGGCAACCTCAAGCGTCCGTTGAAGCGATTGGGGAGAGTTGGGTCTACGGTAGTCGACTGCGTAGATGCCGTCAGCGTTTACCGCAAACAACTTCCGATGCTTGCGGTCGGATTGGTCGTCTCGCTGCTTATTCAGATTTGGTCGATCGCGGGGTGCATTGCTGTAGCTCAGATGTTCGATTTTTTCGGCCTGAATTGGCTGGAATTCTCGGTCGCCATGCTGCTAGCGCAATTCGCAAACCAAGTGCCGATAACACCTGGCGGATTTGGTGTCGGAGAAAGTGCCTTTTACATGATTGCGCGCCTTATGACCGGTGTCGACGCACCGTACGGCACGATATTCCTTACTGTACGGCTGTTGTCGATGGCGGGAGCACTCTACGGTGCGGTTGTTTGGATTGGATTTCGCCCCGAGGTTGCGCTGGACAGCATGAACTCCCGGATCGAGCCAAAGGGGCCGTAGTTGGAGGCTGTCTAGGCAGAGAGCGGCAGCTCTGCAATCCACATTTGAGTATTGCGAGATCGTTAGCGAGGCTAGCCTAGGAAGGCGCTGGAAGTGGTTACTCCGGGGACAAGAACCTTCATGTGCCTCGATCCTCGCTAAGTCGTGTAGTAACAATATCTGCATTGTTTGCGATCTGTGAGGGCTTTGGTGCACGTTGAAGCATTTCTCAGGGAAGTCCAGGAAATCGCCCGAAACATCGATGGCGCAACCGTGGAAAGAATGGCCGCGGAACTGGCCAGCGTCCGGGACCGCGGAGGGCGTCTGTTTCTTCTCGGCGTCGGCGGCAGCGCCGGCAATTGCAGCCATGCCGTCAACGATTTCCGCAAGCTATGCGGGATCGAGACCTACAGCCCGATCGACAACGTCTCGGAGTTGACGGCCCGCACGAACGACGAAGGATGGGATACGGTTTTTTCGGGCTGGCTCGAGGTCAGCCGCCTGAACAAGAA
>DPWC01000163.1 GCA_003529305.1 Actinomycetota bacterium | reverse complement strand
GGATCACCGACGACTGTTGGTCCTGTGGACAAGCTGCCACCGATGGATATTGCTCGTCCTGCGACGCGATCAACTCTGGATTGCAGACGGGAGAGATCGGCCCCATCGGTCGGGGATATGTCATTGGTGAACAGGATGCTGAAGTGGGAGTCGTGGGCTACCCCGTTGAGAGCGGGTATCTCATCTTGCTGCCCGAGGGGCGCTGGAAGACCTGCATTCTTGATGAGGAGCGACTCGGTCCGCGGATAAGTGGGATAAAGCGAGCCTTGAGCCCTGCAGGGGCTGTGCTATTCCTCTCGGCTAGCGAACTTATGAAGTGGGCCGGAGCCGATGTTGATGAGGTTCGCAAGGTAGCGATCCGTATGGCCGACGGCGACCTCACCATGAGCCGCCTGCTGTTCATTGATTCATTGCGACTTGGATGTGGAGATACCATCTCTGCGGGTCTGCCCCTCTTAAGCGACACAGAAAAAATTTGGATTCAGATTCATCAGTGGGCGATGACCGGGAGCTGGTCACAAGTCTTTGGGTATCTCCTCAATGATTGGGCGGCGGGACGATACGCAAGTAGGTGGAAGTTCTTATTGGCAGGAAGGCACTTCCTACGAGCGAATAACGAGTTCGCCCAGCGCGCTGATCGGTGGTTGGATCAGAATTTGCCGGGCGAACCGATGGCTCAACTATTGAGTCATTTCATCAATAAGAGAACTGCACAATATGTGCAAAACCTTTCTCGGGATTACCTTGACGGGCAGCAAGGATTCCCTGATGTTATGGGGAGCCAATTACTTGTAGCACTTGCCGAAGGCACTGATCTCTTTGATTTTCACGAGGTGGGTACGGCCGTCAAAGTCCTGGATTCGGTGACATCTACAAGAGAGTGGGCAATTGAGCCGGAAGCACTAGCGAGCCGAAGCATTTCTTTCATTGATACATGTATAGATCGCCGCCGGCTAACGGCGGAGAATGTAGCGAGGTTGTTGCCGTTAGTTCCCGAGTCTTCTAGGGATTACTTTCAGGCCCGGTTAAGTCCTCAGGGACTATCGCAAACTCAAGTGAGTGATCTTGGTTTCGAATATGAAGCACATCGCAGACTCATAAATACAGGTGCGTCACCTGAGGTGATGGCTGGAGGGTTGATTGATGCCGATGTGCGCCTCCTGGAATTGAAGAGGGCAGTTGTCAGTGGCGATCTCGATGCGTTGGTGGAACTCCGGCAAGAGATGGATTTTTTCGAATTTGAGGCCCAAGAGCCGATCTTGACCGGTGCCGCAGTTACTGCGTTTCCACCAAGTGAGCAGGCATGTCGTGACACGAGCGTCTGGGAACCAATGTCAAGGCGAATTGACTCTCGTTCGCTAATTGGGATCACCCGTAAGAATTTGAGTTCTGAGCAGTGCGAATTTGGGGCCTGGCTTGCCCTTCGTAGTGCCAAAGAAGCGCTATTTGGATGGCACCATGACGACTCATTGCAGTATGCACGAACAGTCTTAGCACTTAGCGAGGTTGAAGAGCGGCGAGATGAAGCGCTGAACCTCATCGCCGCTGCTCATTGGGTCGACCACCGCGACGATGAAGCCCTCAACGCGATGTTGACGGCTCTTCAGGGGGAACGAACGGAGAGTCTCCAGGTCAATGGGCTGGTCATCGCCACGGAGAGTCTGAGTACCTCGGCTATGGGGATTATGGCTGAACTGATCTCAGGTACGGAAGATTCGGCGTTGGCTATGAGGGCCGCTGGGCGCGTGATTAAGAAGTTCCAAGAGGCTCAATCGAATCTTTTCCCCCCGTCACCATCACAGGACCTCATCGCTGCATTGCAAACTCTCGTCAGGAAAGACATAGCCCTAAATGGATTTCTCGAGATTTTTGAATTCCTAGGCCAGTGCGAGCCTGATTGGTTGCAGAATCGGCTCGCATTAGCAGGATCACCACATGCACACCGCCCTGAGGTTGCTGTAGCCAAAGGGTTTGCGGAGAGCTTGCAAAGCGGCGTCGGTGAACTTGCGCGGCAACTCGCGGACGATCCGGAGAACAACTGGCTCCGCCGGAAGGCCGATGAATGGATTCAAGCCACCATTAAATCGTTGATAGAAGATCCGAATGCCGTTGGAGCGGCGGAGCTCGGTTACGAGATGCTCGATAATGACATGCCTATGCCCGATGGAAACAGAATCTTGTTGAAACTTCTTTGCGCAAGAGAATTCGCTTTCGCCATTGACACATCTGCTGGCAAGAGACTGCGACAGGATCGGGTAACTGCAGCGGCTCAGGCCATGCAGGAATTAGCAATGCTGGATCTGGAGGAGCAGGGACGCATTGGTGACTTGTGTAGGGGTTGTTTCGCCGCAATCGTTGGACATCTCGGTGGAGCCTACGCAAGTGACTTGACCATCAATAGTCCGCAATCTTGGCAAACTTATGTGCAACAGCAACAGGCACGACTAACATGTCTTTCCATAGCACGCGCGGCTCGTCTTGAGATGACGCAGTTGTGGCAGGCCTCTTCGGATCTTTCGATAAGGGAAAACATAGAAAGTTTGATCAATCAGCTGGACGACTTCATCGCCGTTTTTCAAGATTGACTCTAGAGGGGGTATCAAAAAGCTATGGGATGGTTCAGTCGTAGGAACGAAGAAAAGCTCTTAATAGTCTCGGAACGCCAATCACGCATTGAGAAGGATCTGCGAACCCTGCAGAGTGATGTCAGTAAGTTGACGGCTGCGCTCGTTGTGCGTGAGCCGGCAACGGCGACAGCGGCCGAGGCGTATGACGGTCTGCGAAAAGCGGTGATGGCCGGGCCCCAGGCGAGGCGCCAGATGCTTGTGCAGTTGGTGGAATTGACGGATTTTGCTGAGCGGAACATTTCTATCGTCGAAATGCGGCAAATCTTGGATGAGCAGCGCAAGCGTGCGGGACTTGTAGACATTACAGATGGTGGCACCTACCCAGAACTCTTTGAAATCGTGGAGGGTTCAGGTGAGCTCATATCCGTTCGCCGGCCAGCCTGGGTTGATGAGCAGACTGGGCAGGTGATCCAGCGAGGAACAGCTGTTGCCGAACCGAAGCCGATTGAACCCGAAGCAATGCCTGTTCCCGAATCCGAGACCGAGGATCAGTCAGCAGAGATAGCGCCCACTGTCCTGTCAGAGCCCCCAACTGAGACCCAGCAGGACGGCTCTGGCGACCCAGCACTCCTTCCCGCGGATGCGGGTGCAGACAAAGGTAGCGACATTCCCGTTGGTGAACCCAGTGTCACACCCCCATTAGAGAATGACGCTCACGACATCAAGCAGGACTCTTCCGATAGTGGCCAACAGCAATCGATAAGTGAGAGTGAACGGGGAAATTGACATGAGTGTGATTGGGATTGATTTCGGCACCACAAATTCAGTTGTTTCTCTCTTCGGTCCGTCGGGTGCCGAGCCCATCGCGATTGACTCTCCTCCGGCCGATTGGGCGACTCTGGGTTTCGATCGGGTGATGCCAACGGTCTTTGGGGTGAGCGACAGTGGTGAACCGATTTTCGGGTGGGCGGCGAAGATCGGCTGCGAGAATCGTGTGGAAGCCGTCAAGAGGCTCTTCAGGGAAGAAGAGTCTGTCCAGGTTGGGGACCAAAGTTTTCTCGTTGAGGAAGTTGCGAGCCTGCTGTTTGCACACATGAAGAAGCAGACGCTGGCGGCAGGTGTAGATGCGCGAAAGTGCGTCGTTACCGTTCCCGCGAACAGCCGGGGCTTGGCTCGCTATCGCACCAAGGTGTGCGCCGGAATGGCCGGACTTGAAGTCCTTGCCCTGATCAATGAGCCTACGGCTGCCGCCATGGCGCACAGCGCGAAGTCCTCTTTTGACCAACGCTTGATGGTCGTGGACTGGGGCGGTGGCACTCTTGATGTCACCATTCTTCAGGCAACGGGTGGTGTATTCATTGAGCAGGCTTCGAAGGGTATTCAGCAACTCGGGGGCTTGGACTTTGATTCCCGTCTCGCCAGGTCGATTCTGTCGACCGTTCCGGAAACGAATCAGTGGTCCGCCGCCATGAAGGCGGAATTCCGGCTGGCTGTTGAGCGAGCCAAGATCTTGTTATCCACACAGGAGTCCGTCACCGTGCCGTTGCCTAATGGCGATGTTCGGCGCGTAACTCGCGAGGAATTTGATACGGCGACTCGGCCCCTTGTGGACCGAGTGCGCGAGCCTATCGAGCAGTGTCTCGCGGATATTCGCGCTGATGCAGGTGCGATTGACGCGCTGATTCTTGTTGGTGGCACCTGCAACATCCCACTAGTGCGGACCTTAATTTCTGATCTCATGGGTAAGGCCCCTGCCGAAGGTGTTGACCCTATGACCGCCATTTCCGAAGGTGCGGCCATCGCTGCATCCATCATGGCGGGCGAGTTGCAAGACAATGACTTCTTTGTCGGCACCGAGCATGCATTGGGCACCTTTGCGATTGGCGCTTCTGGCAGTCAGGAATTTTCCACGATCATTCCTCGCAACCACAAGCTGCCCGCCACGGCCACAGAGGGCTATTTTCCCATTGACGATGCACAAGTAAGTGTGGTGGTGGAGGTCGTCGAGGGAGATCCGGATGTCCCCATTGACCATGAAGACAATGTTGTCTTGGGTTCTTTCCAGATTGAGCTTCCTGATCGAGCAACAATTGCCGAGAAAGGTATTGATGTCACCTACTCTTACGACCTGGATGGCATTTTGCAGGTGAGCGTGTCAGATAAGTTGACAGGTTCGGTCCTGCGAGAGGAAGAAATTTCCTACGGAGCCAGTTCGGACAAGCGGGAACTTGTGGCCATCGCATCCCGGGTTAACGAGACGATGGATACTCAGCAGGTTGGGGAGCGAACATCTACCGCTGATGTAAATCTACCTGCGGAAGTTGCTCTTCTTGTGCAGCGAGCAAAGACGAAGGTGATCCCATTCCTTGATCATGCTGAGGCAGAAAGGATCCGAGGACTCGTCCGGATTATCGAAGATGGGGCCGGCGCGAATCACGAGGCTGTTCGTAGCCTTGAGGAAGCTCTAGCGCCGTATAGCTACCTCTTCTAGGCGCGAGGTCAAGACATGCGCAGGAACCCCTACTTCATTGTTGGCGTGGACTATGGCGCGACAACGGCGGAGGCCACCAAAGCCTTCGGGCGGGCGGCCAAGCGCCTGCGAAACCATGATGAAGGAAATGCTCTTGACTACACGATAGAAGACCTGACATGGGCTCTACACCAGATAGATCACATGAATGCGGAGCCCGACTCGTCGGTTGATCACTTCAGAGTTCCAGCTGATCCATCGGCGTATCGAGTTCAGGTCACTGACGGGGTACTTCTCCTTCCTGTTCGCCCGTTGGATCGCAGCACAGACCCAATTGGTGCGAGCGAGTTGGAGCAGATTCGGGAACAAGCTCTTGACGCAGGCGCCAATTGGGTGTTGGCGCGTCAAGAGCAACCGCTGCGATTCTTCGATCGCGACATAGACACGACGACCCCCATTGATCTGGGAAGGCGGCCCCCGCCGATGGGGGAAATCATGGCGGTCGTGCGGCAGCGGTTTCCCGCGCCGCCGGGATCTCCGGGGGCGCGCAATGACAAAGACCAGCAAGGGTCGTCGCTCAATGAGCCATCTACTGGACGACGCAAATCATGGTTCCGTCGATCGAAGTAACACTGCCCCCTGTGGCGCTGTAATTTCCCTGGCTGCCAAGAGCATGGTCCCAATCTTGGAGACCTTGGACTCGAAGCCTTCTGTCGGGTCTCCGTGATGGCTAATCGGAGAATCGTGGTCGCGTTACCACGCGAACTGATCGATTGGCACAGACGCGCATTGGCCGAGGGGGGCCTGGTGGAGGTCATGGGTGACCCACCCCACAAAGGCAGTCCTGCCCCTGTCCGGCGGACCCCCGTTGCGACGCGGCAGAATAGGAACCACCGTCGATGCCTTGCTGTGATCGCCCCGAAAGGTGCCCCTGATGGATTTCGAACTCTCTGACGAGCAGCGACTGTTCCGCGACACCATCCGCGACTTCGTGGCCAAAGAGATCGAGCCGGTGGCCTCGCAGTGGGAGGCCGAAGACCGCTACCCCGAAGAGATCATCGATCAGATGAAGGAGATGGGTCTGTTCGGGATGATGGTTCCCGAGGAGTACGGCGGCCTGGACCTGGATTTCGTCACCTATGCGATGGTGTTCGAGGAGCTCACCAAGAGTTGGCATGGTGTCGCCGGAACGCTGGGGTCGCATTCGTTGGCGTGCAAGATCATCGCCCTGCACGGTACTGACGAGCAGAAGCAGAAGTACCTACCGGAGTTGGCCAGCGGCCAGCGTCGAAGCGGAATCGGCTTGACCGAGCCGGAAGCCGGATCCGATCTTCAGGGAATCAAGACAACCGCCAAACTCGATGGCGACCACTATGTGATCAATGGGACCAAGACCTGGATCACCAACGCACGCCACGCGGACCCCTTGCCGGTTTTGGTCAAGACCGATCCGTCGGCGACCCCGGCTCACAAGGGCATGAGCCTGATCCTTGTGGAGGCCGGCACTCCGGGATTCACAGTGAGCAAGGATCTGCCGAAGCTTGGCTACAAAGGCACTGAATCCTGCGAAGTTTCCCTCATCGATGTGCGGGTTCCCAAGGAGAATCTGGTCGGTGGTGTCGAAGGTCGCGGCATGCAGCAGGTGCTGGGTGCTTTGGAGACCGGTCGGATCAATGTGGCCGCCCGCGCTCTGGGTATCGCCCAACGCGCCTATGACGAGGCCCTGCAGTACGCCCGCGATCGTCAGGCGTTCGGCAAGCCCATCGCTGATTTTCAGGCCATCCAGATCAAGCTCGCAGATATGGCTACCAAGATTCAAGCGGCCCGCCTTCTGGTGCAGTGGTCGGCGGCCAGTGCAGACTCCGGGCAGCGTGTCGACATGCAGGCGGGAATGGCCAAGCTGTATGCGGGCGAGATCGCGGTGGAGGTCGCGTTGGATGCCATGCGCATTCACGGTGGCTACGGCTACTCCAAGGAATTCGTCATTGAGCGGTTGTATCGCGAAGCTCCGCTGTCCGTGATTGGTGAGGGCACCAGCGACATTATGCGTACCGTCATCGCGCGCGGACTGATCAGTGGCAAGGACTCCATCGGGTGAGCGCGGCTCGCTCCCACCTGTATGTGCCTGGCGACAAGCCAGAAGTGCTGGCCAAAGCACTGGGTCGCGGCGCTGATGCGTTGATTGTTGATCTCGAGGATGCTGTCGCACCGGCACACAAAGCGGCGGCTCGCGACACCGTGGCTCACTGGCTGTCAACATTGCCGCGAGCGGCGGAGAACCCCGTGCAGGTGTGGGTGCGAATCAATCCCGGGGACGCGGGACATGTGGATGTTCGTGCGGTGGCCAGCGCAGCGCTGACCGGCGTGGTGGCTGCCAAGACCGAATCTGCCGAAGAGTTGGTGGCGCTGCACGGTGTACTAACTGAAGCCGAGGATCGGCTAGAGATCGTCGCGGGATCGCTCGCCGTTGTGCCGCTGTTGGAGTCCGCTCACGCGGTGCTGCAGGCGATGGCCATCGCCAAAGCCCCTCGAGTGCAGCGCCTGCAAGTAGGGGAGGCCGACCT
>DPWC01000157.1 GCA_003529305.1 Actinomycetota bacterium | reverse complement strand
GGTGCCGAAGAACCGGGGTCACCGGGCTCGCGTATCCCACTGTCGGCCATGGGTTACGAAGGTGGCCACATCTCGTGCGATGCCAAGCTCGTGCGCCGGGCCGCGGCGCTCACCAATGCCACAGTGGGGGCCATCTTGACCGTCAGCACGATCACCGCCAGCGAAGAAAGAATCGGTGATCTCGCACGCAATCACCCCACCGCCGTGGCTGAGGCCATGGAAGGCCATGGCGTGGCGGTAGCGGCCGCCGCACATGACCGCGCCTTCTTGGAACTGCGGACCATTTCTAATCCGGTCGGCGTGCGCGATATCGCCACCTGGTCCACCACAGAGGCATTGGATTCCCTCACCGCCGCCTCCTACGCGTTGATCAGTTCAGAATCTTCAAGCCGGCTCTTGCGATGAACGATCACGACGGCTTCCTGCGCATCGCACACTCACCGTGCCCCAACGACACCTTCATCTTCCACGCGTGGTCGCATGGCCTACTGCCCGGTGCCCCGCAACTGAATGTCTCATTCGCCGACATTGATGTGACCAGTCAACTTCTTGCCGAACGCGGTTTCGATCTGTTGAAGATCTCGGCTGCCGCATTGCCGCTAGCCCAGCGCGCGGGCTACCAACTCGTCCACGCCGGCAGTGCCGTGGGCCGTGGCTGTGGGCCACTACTGCTCACGCGTCAAGACACTGATACTGCGCAACTGTCCACCCTGCGACTAGCTATCCCCTCGCTGCATTCCACGGCCTTTCGCCTACTTCGCGGGTGGATGGCGCAAGAACTTCCCGCTGGATTCACCAGCACTGTGGAGATGCCCTTCGAGCGCATCATGCCGGCCGTGGCATCCGGCGAGGTCGGCGCTGGACTGGTCATTCACGAAGCTCGTTTCACCTTCGCTGACCTTGGCCTGCATCAAGTCGTTGATCTGGGGGTCTGGTGGGAATCAGTCACTGGCCTGCCAGTGCCGCTGGGGGTGATCGTGGCGCGCGATGACACCGCTGATTCGTTTGGCCTTGATCAGCTGGCCCAATGGTGCCGCGAGTCCTTGCGTCACGCCTGGGCGCACCCTGAAGTCAGCCGCGACTACATCGCCGAACACGCGGATGAGATGTCACCTGAGGTTCAACAGCAGCACATTGACCTCTATGTCAATGAGTTCAGTGAAAGCCTTGGTGAAGAAGGGCAACGGGCACTGGAAGTTCTGCTCAATGGCCCGGTGTAACCAGAAGGCGCACTAGTTCCGCGCTTATTCCAAGTCGTCGGCAACCCCGCGCAACAAGGCCGCGACCTTGCCGGCTTGATCGGCCGTGGGTCGGCGCCCACGCCGAAGGCCATTGCCAAGCCCATCGAGAAGTTTGATCAGGTCCTCGATGATGGCGGCAAGATCCTCGGGGTCCTTTTGCGTGCTTGATGCCACCGATGGCATCGGATCGACGATGCGCACCGACAACGCCTGCTCGCCGCGACGACCTTCGGCGACACCGAATTCCAAACGCGTACCCGGTCGGACTGTGGTGACACCTGCGGGCAGCGCGGATTCATGCAGGAAGACATCCCCGCCTTCGTCGCTGGCGATAAAGCCGAAGCCCTTCGCTGCGTCGTACCACTTCACCTTGCCGGTAGGCACCGCAAACCCCTGATCAGTCGTCCCCCTGGCACCCGCAGTCGCGGTGCCCTTGATGGCGAATCCTACCCGCGTGACCGGGGGCTGCCGGGGCGGCGCGTGTCACCTAGGCTTGGTCGGATGTCCAGCCGACCCCGCAGCCTCGCTGACGACCTGCGCCGCCGTGACGACGCGGCGTTGGTCGAACTTCTGCGACTGCGCCCGGATCTTGTTGAGCCTGTGCCGGCAGATTTGGGTGCGTTGGCCACGCGCGCTACGGGCGCCCCGTCCATGATGCGCGCCTTGGATCATCTCGATGCCTTTGCGTTGAGCGTCGCCCGCACGGCTGCTGCGCACAGCGACCCCTTAGACATTCCGGCTGTTATCGACGAAGTGCACACCCACGCCAGCCTTGCGCTGCCGTCCAGTGACACAGGCTTGCTCCGAGATCGCGCGCAAGACACCGTGGATCTGCTTCAGGCCCTCGGGATGATCTGGGGTCCATCCGATCATCTGACCATGGTGCGCGGATGTCGCGAACTGCTGCTCCAGTCTGCGCCCGGCACCGATGGCGACACCGACGCTTCGGCCCACTCCTGGCCATCACCGCACGCCCCATCGGCTGGGTCGCTGGTTGATCGTGGGCAGCGCCATGTCATCGCCTCTGCCGCCCAAGCGGCCATGGATGCCGTACGGCTCGTGGACGAACTCTGTCGTTGGTGGGCAGAAGCGCCGGTGTCGGTTGTCCGAACCGACGGCATAGGTCAGCGTGACCTCACGCGGACCGCGGAGGAACTTGGAGTCGATGAACACATCGCGGCCGCGCTTATTGAGATCGCGCATAGTGCCGGACTTCTCGCCAGTGATGGTGCGGTGTACACCGCCACCACGAACTTTGCCGATTGGTCGAGCCGCGACATCGCCGAGCAGTGGTCCGCGCTGGCGGTGGCGTGGTTGCACAGCGACCGTCTAGCTGGCCTGGTGGGTTCACGCGATGTCAAAGACACCAAGGTCGCGGCACTTTCTACTGCTGTAGAACGCGGATCAGCCAGCACTATTCGCCTCGATGTGCTCACCGAACTGGCCACCCTCGACCCGCACCACGCGATAGATGCCGACGATGTGATCACCCGCTTGCGCTGGCGCCGACCTCGCCGAACCGACAGCCTGCTGGAGCAGATCATCGAGTGGACGCTGACCGAGGCCAGCTTCTTGGGCATCACCGGACTGGGGGCATTGACCCCTCAGGGGCGCGCTCTACTCGATGGCTCGTCCGCGGCTGAGGCGCTCCACGCTGGCTTGCCTGCGCAGGTTGATCACATCGTCTTGCAGCCTGACCTCACCGCCATTGCGCCTGGTCCATTGCAACCCACACTCGCTGCCCAACTGGCCACCATGGCCGATGTGGAATCCACCGGCGGTGCCACCGTGTATCGCTTCTCGGAAAAATCCCTGAGGCGCGCACTGGATTTAGGTCAAGGCGCCGACGAGGTCCTCGCTTTCATCGCATCCGTGTCGCGCACCGCGATCCCGCAACCGCTGGAGTACCTCGTCGCCGATCTGGCGAAGCGACACAGTGCACTGCGGCTGGGTACTGCGATGTCGTACCTGCGCTGTGATGACACCGCACTGCTGGACACTTTGTGTGCAGCGGTGGAATTGCAGCCGATGCGGCCCAGGCGCATCGCGGACACCGTGGTGATCACAGCGGCCGCACCAGCTCTGCTGCTGGAGCGTCTGCATGCGATGGGGCTGACTCCCACCGCTGAGGGTCCCGAAGGTGCGGTGACGATCACTCGCAGTACGGGGCGTCGCCCGACGGCTCGCCGCCCTGTCATCGGGCCGCGCATGGCAGCCCCGGACGACCGGCTCATCAGCGCGGCAGTTCGCGCGCTGCGCTCGGGTGAGCAATCCACTTCCAGCAGCACCGCCCGAGAGGACGCACCAGCAGCACCAGCAGCACCGCCACCGAAGTGCTCACCGACACAAGCCGTGGCCTTGCTCAAGGGAGCTGTCGAGCACGGTCGCGGTGTGCGCATCGGTTATGCCGGCAGTGCCGGTGATACCGAGGAACATCACATCGATCCAGTTCGCGTGGGAGCGGGACGCGTCACTGCCTACGACCACCGCACCGGCTCTGTGCGTTCCTTCACCATCAGTCGGATCACCGGAGTGGAGGCACTATGACCGAGGGACCCTTGATCGTTCAAAGCGACAAGACCTTGCTGCTCGATGTCGACCAGGAACTATCCGATGAGTGCCGCCACGCCATCGCGCCGTTTGCCGAGTTAGAGCGAGCACCGGAGCACATTCACACGTATCGGATCACGCCGCTGGGGTTGTGGAACGCCCGCGCAGCCGGTTTAGACGCCGAGAGCGTCATTGACACCTTGCTGAAGTACTCGCGCTACTCCGTGCCCCATGCGTTGCTGATTGATGTCGCCGAGACGATGGGCCGCTACGGCCGACTGCGTTTACTCAAACACCCCGCACACGGTCTGGTGTTGGAGTCTTCAGATCGCGCTGTGTTAGAAGAAGTGTTGCGCGCGAAGAAGATCACCCCGTTGGTGGGCAAGCGCATCGATGAGGACTCTGTGGTGGTGCACCCCAGCGAACGCGGACAGATCAAGCAGGTCTTACTCAAGCTCGGCTGGCCGGCGGAGGATCTGGCCGGTTATGTCGACGGGCAATCTCACCCCATCGCCTTGCGTGAAGACGGCTGGAGCATGCGCGCCTATCAGCGCGAAGCGGCGGAGAACTTCACCCATGGCGGCAGTGGCGTGATCGTCCTGCCGTGTGGTGCGGGCAAGACGATTGTGGGCGCGGCGGCCATGGCGATGACCGGTGCCACCACCTTGATTCTGGTGACCAACACCGTCTCAGTTCATCAATGGAAGCGCGAATTGATGGCGCGCACCTCGCTGACGGAGGACGAGATCGGCGAATACTCAGGAGCGCGAAAGGAAATCCGGCCGGTCACTATCGCGACTTATCAAGTGCTCACCACCCGAAAGAAGGGTGTGTATGCCCATCTGGATCTGTTTGACGAGCATGACTGGGGTTTGATCGTTTACGACGAGGTGCACCTGCTGCCCGCACCGATCTTTCGGTTCACCGCGGACATTCAGTCTCGCCGTCGACTGGGCTTGACCGCCACTTTGGTGCGTGAAGACGGTCGCGAGGGTGATGTGTTCTCCCTTATTGGGCCCAAGCGCTACGACGCACCGTGGAAAGACATCGAGGCGCAGGGCTACATCGCACCGGCCGACTGTGTGGAGGTGCGGGTTGCGCTGCCGCAAGCCGAGCGCATGCACTACGCCATGGCCGAGCCAGAGGAGCGGTATCGCCTGGCCGCCACCACTTCCCAAAAGAGCGAAGTGGTGAAGGCCCTCGTGACGCAGCACGCCGATGACCATGTGCTCGTGATCGGGCAGTACCTCGACCAGTTGGATGACCTTGGCGCATCACTCGGTGCTCCGGTGATCAACGGCTCCACACCGGTGAAAGAACGCGAACGGCTCTTTGACGCTTTTCGCCAAGGCGACCTGCCCTGCCTCGTGGTCTCCAAGGTCGCGAACTTCTCCATCGATCT
>DPWC01000065.1:5831-14575 GCA_003529305.1 Actinomycetota bacterium | reverse complement strand
CCGTTGCTTCCACGGTGAAGGCTTCGGCATCACCGATCCACAGCGAAGTTCCCACCCGCGAACGGATGCGCATCGCGGGCAACGCTGCCCGCACGGCAGCGAGTTCGCCGGCCGTCAAGTGCGAAACCCAGAGCACCTGCGGATCAAGGCCTGCGTCACTTAGGCGCGCGGCCCACGAGATCGTTTCGCGCACGCGCACCTGGTCACCGTCAACATCTAGGGGCAGGTGCAGGGCAAACCCTTTGACCGTCAGTGACTCCAGCGGCCGCAGTAAGCCGGCCAGATCCTCAGCGGAGACGCCGTGTCGTCGCATGGAGGTGAGAACTTCGATGACAACCGAAGCACCGGTGCGCTGCTGGCTGAATGCGGTCACGGCATCGGGATGCGCCAGAGTGGTGATGCTGGTCGGACCAGCGGAGGTGTTGGCAGAAGTTGCGGGATGCCAGGGCTGCATCACCAGAACAGTCCCGTTGTAGGTCGCACTGATGGCCGCGGCATCCAGAGCAGTGCCTACCGCCACGACATCGGCGTTGGCAGCATCAGCGGCCGCAGCTAGCCGCTTAGGCCCCAGCCCATAGCCATTGCCCTTGATCACCGGAACAAGATCGCGGTCCTGATCCATCAGCTCATGGACCCGACCCGTCCATCGGGGGCCGTCAACATGCAGGACAAAGGCCATGCGGTGATCCTGCCCTAGCCGGTTCGGCGATTCAGGTAAGCGCCGACGGCGCGGTGCAGCACTCGATTGAGCGGGTAGTCAAACTCGCCGATGTATTCGACCGCACGACCACCGGTGCCCACCTTGAATCGAATGAGGCCGAACAGCGGGTCGTGCTCACTGACGGTGTCGCTGATGCCCCGCAGGTCGTAGGTGTGACAGCCAGCGGCGTGAGCAGCTTGGATCATCGCCCACTGAGTGGCATGGCTGGGCCGCACTGCTCGGCTGGCTGTGGTGGATGCTCCGTACGAGTACCACGCGTGCCGACCTACCGTGGCCAAGGTTGTTGCCGCGACCGTGATGCCGTTGTGCTCGGCGAGAAACAACCGCAGTCGCTGCGCATCTTCGGCGCGCAGGGCGTCCCACATGCGCTCGAAATAAGTCACGGGCCGTGGGCGAAAACCATCGCGCGCGGCTGTTTCGATATACACCTGATGGAAGGTCGCGAGATCGTCGCGGGAACCTTCCCGCACTTGCACTCCCGATGCTTCCGCCTTACGAATATTGCGTCGCCACTCTTGACTGAAGCCAGCGGCAAGTTCGTCCAGAGACTTGCCAGACAGATCCAGTTGGAAGACATAGCGCGGCTGAACATCGGCGAAGCCTGCCTGCGCTGTGCGTTGCGTCCAACCCGTTGCTAGCAATTCGGCGGCTACCTGCAGAGCGCGCTCGTCGGTGTAGTCAGCAGTGATCTCGCTGAGTCGGTGAATGGAACTGTCAGCGATGGCGTTCTTGATGGTGTCGGCTTCCCAGTGCCGCGACACCAAAGGAGGACCCATCTTGACGCTGAAGGCCTTGGTACTGCGCAGGTAGTTCAGCAGCGGTTCTACCCACTGCTTGGTAGGAATCTCGGGGCGCACGGCGGCAATAGCCGGACCTTCCGGCAAGTAGGTGAGGGTTCGTCCGAGGCGGGGGATCGCCCGGTGCAGAACCAAGGCGGCAGCGACAAGCTCCTGCCCGTTAAACCAGCCGATGGATTCGTGCCGCCAATCGGTTTTGACCTGGCCCCACGCTGGCGTTTGCAGGAACGAAATGGAGTGCTCAGGGCTAACTTCTCGCACCCAAGCCAGATGGTCAGTGGTGGGGAGGCTGCGGACAGTCAAGTTCACGGTATGACGGCACTCTGGTAGCCAGACATAGCCCCAGCGTAGGGGGAATGGAGTTGGGGTAGGTGGACGCCGCCTATCCGCAGCGCTGCCGATTCCTCACGAGAACTTCACCGCCTGTTCACCCTGCTCTCGCCGAATTGTTCCCCGGTCACACAAGGGTTGCTCTCGTCAAACCCGAGTGATGAAGAGGGACGGGCATGAGCGACCCACGCGTGGTCTTCATGGGAGGGCATGGCGAGCCACCCGGCCAAATGGCGATTCGCGCGGGTAGCGAGGCGGATATCCCAGGCGTGAACTGGCTGCTGTGGCGGGTGTTGTCGGCAAACAACCGGGAACTAGGGCGCAGCTTCACTGCCTTCTCGTCACTTCGTGATGCCGAAGAAGACTTCGCACTCTTTCGGGCCAGTGTCGCCAACGCCGCTCCCTTCATTGAGCACACAGTCGGCGGTGTGGAGTGGAAGTGGACGCTACGAATAGAGGACATTCCGCGGGCTCGTAGCTCAAGGGGATACGAGCGATTGAGAGAGTGCCACTACTCGCTGTCGCAGTTCCTTGATGCTGCTCCCAGCGCGCCTGTTATTCAGGGTGAAGAGCACCTTGTTCGACAACGCAAAGAACACCCCGCGCCAGGCGACTTTGAACCATTGCCGACGGGTGATCTGCCATGACCACCACGATTCCCGTTCGACCTGAGCAGTCAGAGTCGGTCTCCGCTCGAGTATTGACGCACCCCTCCGGACCTACCGACAAGATTTATGCCGCTGTTACCCGGACTAGCGGACTCATCGTTCTCCTCATCATGAGCTTGGTCGGGGTGTTCCTCGCCTATCGCGCGAGTCAGGCGTTGCGGGTGCAAGGACTGAGCTTTCTGACGACGCAAGCATGGGAACCAGACTCACGAAACTTTGGAATTGCTGCCATTTTGATTGGCACGATTCTGATTGCTCTGGTGGCGATCGCTGTGGCAGTGCCGTTGGCCGTGGGAACAGCTCTGTACATCTCTGAGTACGCGCCTCGTCGGTTGAAGCAGACACTGATCAGCTTGGTGGACCTGATGGCCGCTGTTCCCAGCATCGTGTATGGCCTCTGGGGACTCTTCTTTCTACAAGGCAATGTCACAGGTGTGGCGCGCTGGATCACCTCGTATTTCGGCTGGCTTCCGTTCTTGAGAGTTGATGGCTTCAAGAACAGTGATCCGCTGGCTGGACCCGCTGGGACCTTGACCTCTTCCACCTTTATCGCGGGACTCGTCGTGGGCTTCATGGTGACCCCCATCGCCACCTCCGTTATGCGGGAGGTGTTCTCGCAAGCTCCCGTGGGTGAACGAGAAGGAGCGTTGGCTCTGGGTGCGACCAAGTGGGGGATGATCCGATCGGTGGTGCTGCCTTTTGGGAAGGGCGGCATCATCGGTGGCACGATGCTCGGCTTGGGTCGCGCCCTCGGCGAGACCATCACGGTCTACCTGATCATTTCGCCAGTTTTTACTATTCAGCCGCACATATTGCAAACAGGTGCTACCTCTATCGCGGCAACGATCGCGGGCAAATTCGGTGCCGCCAGCGCCTTTGGCACCTCAGCGCTTTTCGCTGCCGGGCTGGTCCTGTTTCTGGTGACGCTCGTTGTCAACTTCATCGCATCATCCATCGTCGCCAAGAGTCGTTCGGGGGCGGTCAGTGATGCGTGAGAACGAACTCATCGAACCGACGCCTTTGGGTACTGCCACGACGGTCGTCACGCCACCGCCGCCCACCAACTCAGGTGTGAAGCCGCGCTCGGTCTCGAAGCTACGGCGTTCAGATGTTCTGGCGTTGCTCGGTGCTGGTTTCTCCGCGCTGAGCGTGACGACGCTGATCTATGTTTTCCTCGCACCATTTACTGGTCCTGTTGGCTTCGTTTTGCTGACCTATCTCATATTCCTCGGCCTCTATGCCCTGCTCATCTCCTTTGATGAAAGCGGACCAGCTGTTCGCGATCGTCTGGCAGCGGCCATCGTTCATACCTTGGCAGCGGTGCTCTTCGGCACCTTGGTCGTGATCATTGCCTTCACCGCGTATCGCGGCATTCGCGCCTTGGTGCATCTGAATTTCTACTCCCAAGATCTCACGAATGCCGGACCGTTGGATCCATTGACCGTGGGTGGAATCAGCCACGGCATTGTCGGCACCCTCATTGAGATTTCTATTGCCCTTGCCATCGTGATTCCTTTAGGAATTGCCTGCGCGGTGTACCTCAACGAATTCCCCAGCGCTCTGGCGCGCTTCGTCCGCACCGTTGCTGAGGCGATGACGGCTTTGCCTTCCATCATCGCTGGCCTGTTCATCTACGCCACTTTGATCCTGATCCTTGGATTGCCTAAATCCGGCTTCGCAGCAGCGCTCGCGATTAGCGTCATGATGTTGCCGATCATCATTAGGGCCGCTGATGTTGTGTTGAGGCTGGTGCCGGGAACACTCAAAGAGGCATCGCTGGCCTTGGGGACCTCTAGGTGGCGCACGGCATGGCATGTGATCCTGCCAACCTCGCGCTCCGGACTTATGACGGCTGTCATCTTGGGTGCCGCTCGAGGCATTGGTGAGACCTCGCCGGTATTGGTAACGGCTGGTTACACCGCCAGCATGAACACCAATCCCTTTTCTGGCCCGATGGTGTCCATGCCATTGGTGACTTTCAATCTCGTGCAAAACCCCCAGCAAACCTCCATCCAGCGTGCTTTTGGCGCAGCTGTGGCGTTGCTCATCGTGGTCCTCATCCTCTTTGTCATCGCGCGCATCTTGGGCGGCAGAGGCCCCGGCAACCTGACGAGCCGCCAGATGACTCGGCGGAGTCACCAGTCAGCGCGCGTGGCTGTTCGGATGGCGAGCAGGGCTAAGGGGACTTCGTTATCGGAAGCACCACAGACGGCCACGACGGCTGATTCAACCAATGAGGGGTCCACATCGTGATGTCCAGCCGAACGCGGTTTTGGTGCGCAGGATTACTGAGTGCAGGCGTGGTTGCGGTGGTCACCTTTATGGGTGCCCCTGCCCAAGCAGCGACCTATGTGCCGGTCAGTGGGGCTGGGTCAACCTGGAGTCAGGTCGCTTTGGATCAGTGGCGCCGCAATGTCGTCCAATATGGGATCAAGATCAACTATGCGGGCACTGGATCCTCTGACGGCCGCAACCAGTTCCGCAACGGAACCGTGGACTTTGGAGTTTCGGAAATTCCCTACGGCCTGAAGGATTCTGGAGTTGTTGATGCGCCTCCCTCGAGGGGCTACGCCTACATGCCGATCGTGGCCGGTGGCACCTCCTTCATGTACAACCTGGTCATTGGAGGAAAACGCGTCACCAATTTGCGCCTCTCGGGTGTCAACATCGCCAAGATTTTCACCGGTTCGATCAAGACCTGGAATGACAAAGCGATAGCTGCGGACAATCCACTTTTGCGCTTGCCCTCCACCAAAATCGTTCCCGTCGTGCGGTCTGATGGCTCAGGCACCACCGCACAGTTCAGCACCTACTTGGCAACGAAGTTCCCTTCACTGTGGAATGCCTACTGCGCCAAAGCGGGCCGCAGCACCCCGTGTGGTGTCACCTCTAACTATCCCGTCGTGCCTGGTGCGGGATTCGTAGCCCAATCCGGCTCATTGGGTGTTTCTGGCTATGTGTCGCAGTCCGCCAATGTTGGCACCATCACTTATGTCGAGTACGCCTACGCCTTGAACACTGGTTTTCCCGTAGTCAAGGTGCTCAACCGGGCGGGCTACTACGTGGAGCCAACCGCCTACGCCGTCGCGGTGGGGCTGCAGGGTGCCACGGTCAACACCAACTCGAAATCTCCCGCCTATTTGACGCAGCAATTGGGCGGTGTTTACGACAATCCGGACAAGCGCACCTATCCGCTATCCAGTTACAGCTACATGATCATCCCCACGCGCCAAGAATTTGGTTTTAGTTCAGATAAGGGTTACACGCTGGGCGCCTTTGCGTACTACTTCCTCTGCCAAGGTCAGCAGCAGGCGGATGTTTTGGGGTATTCGCCGCTACCGATCAACTTGGTGAAGGCGGGACTGGAGCAGGTGCGCAGGATCCCTGGCGTTGATGTTCAGAGCATCAACATTGCCAAGTGCAACAACCCGACCTTCTCTGCGTCGGGCAAGAACTTGTTGGCGCAACTTGCCCCCGCGCCCCCCGCATGTGACAAACAAGGTGCAACGCAATGCACTACCGGTACTGGAGGCCAGCGCCGCACATCAACAGCCGTGAGCAATGGCACGCCTTCTCAAGGTGGTTCGTCGGCAGCCGGAGGCCAAGCCGATGCCACCTCAACGACCACGGGAACTGTGGGCACCAGTAGTGGCGCTAGCAGTGGCGGGGGAACCGGTGCATCCCTAGGTAATGAAGTTCAAGCCACTTCACAACTGGTTCCGCCGAGCAACGGATGGACAACGCAGAGAAGTGCCGCGTTGATTGCGGTGGTCATGCTTCTTGCGTTGATCGTTGTACCGCCGTTGGTCGCTCGAATCTTGCAGGCACAGGGGTCAGCAAAGGCAAACCCGCGATGAGAAGGCCCGCTATGCGTCGATCATCAGTGATCGCCATGGCCAGCAGTTCGGCGGCACTGGCAGTCATCGTTCTTGGGCAGGGGTTGCTGGCCGCGCCCGTATACGCACAAGAGTCGGGAAATTCGTCAGCGGTAACCGTCTCGGGCACGGGACAGTTCGCCGACCTAAAGGTCACGGTCTGGCAGACGCGCGAGCTCACCAATCAAGTCGTCAAGGTCACTTGGACGGGTGGCACGCCAACGCCTAGCGATGGCTATTCCAAGAACTACCTGCAGATATTCCAGTGCTGGGGTGAAGACCCGGAGGGACCCGATCGCACGCAATGCCAGTTCGGTGGTTTCACCGGCGATGTCCGCGGCGGTGCGGATTCATTTACAGCATCTCGCCAAGTGAGTTATGGAGGACCTCTTCGCGATGACCCGGCAGAGCCACTCAAGTACGACGGTGGCTTCTATCAGGCGTCAGTGCCGTTCCGGTCCGCGACGGGTAAGACCATCCCTGGCATTGGTGACGAGTCACGCGAGTTCTTCAACCAGTACACCACCAATGAGATTCCTTATGCCCGCACCAACCCCGATGGCACTGGCGAGCAGTATTTCGAGATCCAGACTGCGCTGGATGCACCAGGACTTGGTTGCGGTAAGCCGGTAACTGTGGCGGGGACGACAACCGGCAGAGGGTGCTGGCTCGTTGTGGTGCCTCGCGGCGATACCGATGTCAATAACGTGGCGGTGACGGGAAGCGCTTCGCTCTACTCCTCGCCATTGGTGACTTCAACCTGGAAGAATCGTCTGGTCATCCCATTGACCTTCCAGCCCATCGCGGCATCGTGTCGGATCGGAGCCTCTGAGGTAGAGACCGTTGGCCACGAATCGATTGAAGAGGCCATCGGCAGTTGGCAGCCCAAACTCTGCGCGTTGACGGGCTCTATCTATGGGTATTCGCAGGTGCCGGATTCCAAGGCACGCACCATGTTGGCGACCAACCCGTCGTTGGAGTTTCTCTCCTCGCCGGTTGACCCGCAGCGACTGGGTGAGGGGAACCCGGCGGTCTATGCGCCCTTAGCCGCCAACGCAGTGGTGGTTGCCTTCAATGTGTACAGCAACAGTGGCGGACGAGCTCCGCCACCAGAGGTCACCAAGGACGATGGCCGTCGCCTCTTGTCCATGAAGCTCAACGCACGCCTCGTCGCCAAACTGCTCACCCAGACCTACCGGTTATCACTCGCTAACGCTTTCGCACCGGAGACCATCAACAATCCGGAAGACCTCGTTAATGATGAGGAGTTTCGCTCGCTCAATCCCAACTTCACTGGCAAAGGCCGCCGGCTGCCTCCTTTGGCTAGGGCATTGGTGACCGTTTCCAATGCGGATTCCATCAACACCCTGTGGCGATGGATCGCCTCTGATCGTGACGCGGCGGCCTTCATGCAAGGCAAGCCGGACCAATGGGGCACCCGCATTAATCCGAATTACAGGGGCATGGATCTGGACATTGATCGATTCCCTCGAAATGACCTTTACTGCGCAGATATCTCACCGGATCAACCCAAACTTTGTGAGTTTGATGCCCACCCCTATGCCGCTGACGACCATGATGCGGCGCGTTCGGCTTCTCGTGGCGACACCCTCGGCCGGCTATATGACCCCGCAGCGAACCCACCCTCCTTCAAGAAGGTGCCACCGCAACCGGTTGGTCAGCAGGGAATCCTTGCAATCACGGATGCAGCCACCGCAGCTCGATACGGATTGCCGACGGCGCAATTGAAGAATGCTGCAGGTCAATTTGTGGCTGCTGATCCAGCGTCGATGCGGGCTGCCGTCGGCCAAATGAAACGAGCAACTGGCAGCACAGTGCTGCGACCGAATCCTGCTGGCACTGCGGCCACGGCCTACCCGCTCACCACTGTGTCGTACGCCGCCACGGTGCCCACCAAGATCACCAAGGCTGAGGCGGCTGCTTACGAGAAGTTCATCGAGTACGCCGTGGGAGCTGGCCAGACGCTGGGTACGCAGGAAGGCGACCTTCCACCGGGGTATGCACCACTTCCACAGGCCTTGCGATCAGAGGCTCTCTCCGTTGCGGCCGACATAGTCAAGCGGCAAGCCGCGGGACCAGTTGTGGAGCCGGCTTCGATCACCGAGTCGGCACCGCCGAACTCTCAGGTGCTGAGTGGTGCTCCGGTCTCGGTACCTATCGCACCGGTGCAAATCGGCGCCGTGAGCCCAGCTGGCGGTGGACTCCCGCAAGGCACTCCCATCGGAGCTGTCATCAGTGCCGCTCAGGCGCTGCTCGCCAGTGTGGGCACCTCGCGATTTGGCCCGGCAGGCGCGCTTGCTCTGGGGCTGGCGGCGCTGATCAGCGGTCCGGT
>DPWC01000065.1:0-5478 GCA_003529305.1 Actinomycetota bacterium | reverse complement strand
TGAGGCCGTTGAGGGCGAAACACAACTGCACATCGCACACCGCACTACCAGAGCAGTAACCCCGCACAACACGCATCACCTGCGCCAGGCACTGGCGTAGTTCAGGGAAAGATCGAGAGGAAACATCATGAATCGCAAGCTCAAGCTTGTTGTCGCTGTGGCTGGCCTTGCCGGTCTCACGGCTACAGGTGTGGCCGCTGCCGGGGTGGCCGCTGCCGACCCTTCCGGTACGCCGACATACCGCGTCCTCAGTGGCGTGGGATCAGACACCACCCAGGGCGTCCTAGGCGGACTTGCCGACGGAATCTCGGCGCTGAGTCTGACCTCGCCGATCGTGTCTAACGGCACGATCACCGACCTCAGCGGCGCCACGATCACCACCGGAACCAAGCTCATTGGCTCCTACGACGCCACCGGTTCGGCGAACGTGCAGACGAAGTCCAACTGCTCGGCCATCACCCGGCCGAACGGTTCGGGTGCTGGCAAGACCGCGCTGCTCAACTCACTGAACGCGATTAATGCCACCACCACTACCGGTGATGTCACCTCTGGCAGTAACAGCATCACCAATGTGGCGAGCACAACGGGTCTTCAGGTGGGCCTACAGGTGCTGGGCGCTGGCATCCCGGCCGGCACCTTCATCACCGCAATCTCGGGTACCACCGTGACCACGAACGGCCCGACATTGCCGAACGCCACAGCCACGGGCGTGGCCTTGACCTTCAAGGGCGACGGCTGCATTCAGTTCTCGCGGTCATCGTCGGGTCTCTCGGGTACAAATACGCCCTCTCTGACCTATGTGCCTTTTGCGACCGATGCGGTGGACTATGCGGTGACGCCGACCTCGAACATCCCGCGCACTCTGTCGAAGACTGATCTGCAGGGCTACTACCAGTGCAACACCGACTATGTGACCAGCACTATCACGGGGATCACAGTCACGGCCGGTGGCACGGGGTACACCTCTGCGCCGACGGTCACCATTACTGGTGCGGGTAGCCAGGGTTCGGGGGCAACGGCTACGGCCACCGTTTCCTCTGGGGCAGTCACCGCCATTACCTTGACGAATGCAGGTAGCGGCTACGGCAAGATCACCGTCACCTTGACCGGTGGCGGTGGCTCGGGTGCCACGGCCAAGGCAGTGACGAACTCCGATGTCACCCCGGTTCTACCGCAGGCTGGCTCAGGGACGCGTTCGTATTGGGAGACTCAGATGAACATTACGGACGCGGATGTCAACGCCGGGGTCTACCCCTGCTTGATCAACGGGACCTACAACAGTCAGACAGTGGAAGAGCACACCGCCACTTTCTTGACGGACAAGATGCTGGTGCCGTTCTCCATTCCCCAGTTCAACGCTCAGAAGACTCAGTTGTTGACTGATCGAACGGGGCGTGCAGTGCTGGGTTCGATCGCAGGCTCCGGTTCGTCATTCACCAGTTTGAGCAGCATCACGCAGCCGAACCTCTTCAACGGGAGCTTCACCATCACGCGTTCGGTGTACAACGTGATCCCGACGGCGTTGAAGGACACCGAGCCGTGGAAGAGCGTCTTCAACGGCGGCAGTTCACTGATCTGCACCAGCGGGACGGCAGTAATCCAGGCGTTCGGGTTCCAGACAAACGCCAACTGCGGCAGCACCAGCTCCGCAGGCTGATCCCAAACTCACCAAGGTAAGTGATTGGACCCTGAACACAAGGACGGTGGCGCTGCGGCCTCAGGTCGCACACCCAAGCCGCGGCGCCACCGCAGGGTCTCCCGCACAACAACGAGAGAGCAGAAGGTTAACAGGATGAGAATAAAGAAGCAGGCAGCTCTTCTGGCTGTCGCTGGTCTAGCCACAGCAGGCTTGGCCACCATCACAGCGGCCCCCGCACAGGCCGCCGTCATTGGATCGCTGGCGTTGACCCCGACCACGGGTAATGCGACCTCACTGGTGACGGCCAACAGTTCGGGAGCTTGCGACAACGGCACCAACATCAAGATGACGGTTGCTGGCACGGGTGTTCAGTCCGCCTCAGAGAACATCGTCGGAAACTCGCCGATTTCTGCCTACAGCACCAATGGATCAGGCGGCATCACTGTTCCGTCGGCCTACAACCTGACGGACTTCGGCAACCTGCAGTCACCGGCGCTGACCTCCTACAACGGACGCTACGACTTCACTCTGGTCTGCAAGGCGGCTGTTGGTGCCACGACTTATGGCACCTTCACTGGCGGCATCTACTTCACGTCGTCGACCGCCTACCACACCACCAAGACGAGCACTGTCGTTTCGGGTGCGCAGACCAGCCCCACGACCAACACCGCGTCGTTGTCGGCCACGGTGTCTGGTTCGGTTACCCCAGTTGGCACTGTCCAATTTCAGGTGGATGGCACCAATGTGGGCACGCCCGTGGCTGTGAACGGCTCGGGTGTGGCAACCACGGTGACCGGAGCGTTGTCTGTGGCCAGCCACACGGTAGATGCGACCTTCATTCCGGCGACGACGGAATTTGATGGTTCGTCGGCCACGCAGGGGTCATTCGTCACTGCGACACCGTTCATCTCCACCACCACCACCCTGACTGCTGACAAGGCCTCGCCGGTGACGCCGGGTACTGCCATCACGCTGACGGCGGCTCTCACACCCTCGGGTGCAACCGGAACGGTGGCGTTCAAGGACAACGGCAGCACGATCAGCGGTTGTTCGGCGGTGTCGGTCTCTGCTGGCCAGGCCCAGTGCGTGTACACGCCTGCCGCTGAAGAGAATGCCGTCTTCACGGCAGCTTTCACGGGATCGGGGCAGTACTACGACTCCACCTCGGGCAATGTGGCCATCACCGTGAGCAACAAGCCGGCGGCGACGGAGGACATCGTCACCAAGGTCACGGCACAGGGTGCCTTGGTGATCTCGGTCAACGGATGCTCCTACCCGACGCCGCGTGGCTCGGCACCTACCGGTGACGGTCCGGCAACGGGCCCACTGTCAGGCGCCAGCGGCACGGTGTCCAGCACGAACAACACCTCGAATCCGTGTAACGATGTGGTGCTGCCGTCTCCCACTCTGGATGGTTCGGGACAGCTGCTCACCACATCGGGGTCGCTGAAGCCCATCACCATCACGGACACCCGGACCCCGGATTCACCGTGGGCATTCACGGGTCAGGTCGATGACTTCGCCACATTCGGTGGAGCCAACACCTTCAAGGGATCCGGTCTCGGCTGGAGCCCGTCGGTGACGAGCACGAATGTCAATGGCACCACTGTTGTCGCTGGTCCGACGGTTGCTGGCGACAGTGGTCTGGTGTTCACCAGCAATGGTGGACTCAAGACGGCGCGCGCCTTCGCCTACACCAGCTCACAGACGGGGACCGCCGGTACGGCGTCTTCGCCCACGGGCTCTGGCCTCGGCAGCACGGTGCTGGGCGGCACATTGACGCTGAATGTGCCGACCAACACCGTTCCGGGTGTCTATCTGGCCCACCTCACGCTGACGGCGATCTAGGGGGAGATCACCGACGGTGGGGATACTTCCCCGACAAGGGAGCGCCCGGTGGCTATGGCCACCGGGCGCTCCTATGCGTGGGGAGGATTGCTGTCAGGATCGGGAGTGAGATTCACTAGCAATTGTTGCCACGAGATCTTTGACGAAGTCACCGATGGCGTTGCGGATGTCTCGGACCTCTTCGAGGGTCTTTCCCGCAGGATCGTCGAGTGCCCAATCCAGATAGGTCCTGCCGGGGAAGTAGGGACAAGCATCACCACAGCCCATGGTGATGACGAAGTCTGCTTCCGTGACCATCTCGTCGACAAGTAATTCGGGTGCGGCCGAAGTGATGTCAATGCCGACTTCGGCCATGGCAGCAACAGCGATGGGATTAATTGCATCGGCGGGGAGAGTGCCCGCCGAAAGCACCGTGACGGACGGACCGCCCCACTGTCGAAGGAACCCAGCGGCCATCTGTGACCGGCCGGCATTGTGCACACAGACGAACAGCACTGTGGTCATCGTTGTTCCACTCGAGATGTCCCCCAAACCCATGCGACGGCGTAGCCAAGAACGCCACCCATTACCTGCGCGATCAGAAAGATTCCCACGGAACTAGGAGCGATCCCCGCAAAAGAGTCGCTGAGGGTGCGGCCCATGGTCACGGCTGGATTGGCAAAGGATGTCGACGAGGTAAAGAGATAGGCCGAGCCGATCCACGCCGGCACGACAAAAACCAGCGCCGAGGTGGCACCTCGATCAAGGCAAGCACTCACCGCAGCCACAAGGCCTGCAGTGGCAATGATCTCGGCGAGAAACTCTCCAACAGTCGATCGAGAAGTCGATGAGATACTCACGGCCGGTCTGTTGAACATGGAGTTGGCCACGAGGGCGCCGAGGCACGCGCCCACGATCTGGGTGAGTGACATGGTGCTCGCTGAACGACCGCTCATTGCGCCTCGACGCCAGAGCACCACCGTGATCACTGGATTGAAGACGGCACCCGAGACAGGCTGAAGGAGATAGATCAGAAGTCCGAGCCCAAGAATCGTTGCCACCATGTTGATCACGAGAACCACGCCGAAATCGCGTGACAGTTGCGATCCCAGAATGCCGGAACCAATGACGACGCAGACCAGCACACCGGTACCGAGGGCTTCCGCTCCCAGCACCCGGCGCGAAGGCACATCAGAGGCCATGCGGCGATCTTGGCCCCCCACACGCCGTCCCCCCTTGAAGGCACGGATTCCACGCATGAATTTCACGGGTGCTTCCATGGCTGTTCACCTCCGGTCCACCTCGCTCGGGTGGGATTTGCCTCATGGCTGCGGGACCCCGAGTTGGTCATAGATCGGCGCATCGTGCTGCCAATATCGTCGTCTGCGGTCTCATCCTGCTGGCAACTGGCTGGTGGCTGCCGGCAGCATCAGCGGACACCACCATTCCTTCGTATCGATCACCGAACGGTGGGCAGTCCATCGTGTCGTGGGCCGTGGTTCCCGTCGACATCAAAGGTCAGCTAGACGGACGAGGCCGCTACTCCTACACAGCCAAACCCGGATCAACGATCACCGACTGGATGGGTGTCACGAATTTCGGGAATGCGGCTCTGCGATTGCGCATCGACGCTGTTGATGCCTTCAGCACTCCCGAGGGCGCTTTCGCTCTACTGCCACCGCAACGCAAGTCTCGAGACCTCGGTGCGTGGATTGACCCTGAGAAATCCACCTTGGTCGTACCAGCGAGAACCCGCGTCTCCGTGCCGTTTACCCTGCGCATCCCCACGAATGCAGAGCCTGGCGATCATGTCGCGGGCATCGTGGCGACGGCGGATGGGAGCGAGCCGTCCAAGGGGGATCAGCAAGTCGCGGTGAATTTTCGAACCGGTAGCCGGGTGTACCTGCGAGTGACGGGCGACATTGTCGGTCAATTGACCATTGGCAATACCTCAGCGGAGTACCTCCAAGTTGTTGATCCCTTCCGGAAGGGCTCGGCGCAGGTTGACTTTC
>DPWC01000166.1 GCA_003529305.1 Actinomycetota bacterium | reverse complement strand
GTGTTGCCCCAGCGCACATTGGCCGACTGCGCACCGCGGCGCAACGGCGCCTCGTCCATGACATCGTCGTGATACAAGGTGGCCAGATGGGTGATCTCGCAGACCACCGCGGCCTCGATGACCTCTAAGCGGGTGGCATCGCCGTACTGAGCGGCGAGCAAACTCAGCACCGGGCGGAAGCGTTTGCCGCCGGCTTCCACCAGATGACGGGCAGCTTCACCCACGACGGCTTCATCACTGTGGACGGCGTCGCGCAGTCGGGCCTCGACGCGCTCAAGGCCCTGACGCAGGGCGTCATCCAGCCCACTGTCGAGGGATTCCAAGCCGAACGGCGTGGACACCTGATCGTCCTTACCGGACAAACACAGAGGCTCGGGCCGCAGCCTCGAGCACGGATTGGGGAAGCAAGCCCAGCGCCAAGGTCACCGCTGCGCTGATAGCCAGCGCGGCCGTGGTGGCCCAACTGGGCACCGCCACGCTCACCGTGGAGTCCTCGGCCGGCTCGGTGAAGAACATCACGACGATCACGCGGACATAGAAGAAGCCAGCGATCGCACTGGTGATCACACCGACGATCACCAGCACCGAAGCTCCCGATGCTGAGGCGGCGGCAAAGACCGCAAACTTCGCGGGGAATCCTGCCGTCAACGGAATGCCCGCCATCGACAGCAAGAAGAGCGTCATCAACCACGCCACCCCCGGAGCGCGACGCCCCAATCCGGCCCACGCCGAAAGATGAGTGGCTTCCCCTGCGCTATCGCGCACCAAGGTGATGATGCCGAAGGCACCGATAGTGGCAAAGCCATACGCCGCCAAGTAGAACAGCACCGCACCGGTGCCCTTGGGCGATGCCGCCACCAAACCGGTCAACAAAAATCCAGTGTGCGCGATGGAGGAATAGGCCAGCAAGCGCTTGATGTCCTGCTGGGTCAGCGCCATGACGACACCCACGATCATCGTCAAAGCGGCAATGACCCACATCAATGGCAGCCACTCTTGGCGAACCGGTCCCAGCGCCACCAAGAACAGTCGCAGCAGGGCACCAAAGGCCGCCACCTTGGTCGTGGCTGCCATGAACGCCGTCACTGCGGTGGGCGCCCCTTGATACACATCTGGGGTCCACTCGTGGAACGGTGCGGCGCCGACTTTAAATAGCAGACCCACGGCAATCAGGGCGGTGCCCGCCAGCAGTAGTCCCTGCGACGAGGTCTGCGACCCCGTGGCCGCGGCGATGCGTGCGAAGTCCAGCGACCCGGAGTAGCCGTAGAGCAATGCCGCACCGAAGATGAAGAACGCCGAGGAATACGCACCGAGCAGGAAGTACTTCAGGGCCGCCTCTTGCGACATCAACCGACGCCGACGCGCCATACCCGCCAGCAGATACAGCGGCAACGAGAGCACTTCTAGCGCCACAAACATCATGAGTAGATCGTTGGCTGCCGGGAACAGCAGCATGCCGCCAACGGCAAACAACGCCAGCGGGTAGACCTCGGTCTGCTGCACCAACCGTTCGGTGAGTCCTTTTTCCTCATCGCTGCCGGGCACGGTGGAGGCCCGAGGAGCAAAGGGGTCGCGCCCGGGATCCACGCGCCGCTCGGTGAACAGCAGCAACGCGACTATGGCCAGCACAAGGATCAGCGCCTGCAGCCACCGGGTGGGGCCATCCCAGGCCAAGGCGCCTTCGGCCAGCAGACCATCAGCGCGCGGGCCGATCAGCAGCGCCACCAACGCTGTGGCCAACGACCCGAAGGTCACGACCCACTGCAAGGGAAGGCGAGCCCGTCGCGGCAGCAGTGCCTCAATGAGCACACCGATCACTGCAGCACCCAGCACCAGCAGGACCGGAAGTAGCGAGCGGTATTCCACGATCGGGGTGGGGAAGGTGCCTGCGGCAAGCGTGTGCGTCATTGCGCGTCACCGCCAGCTGGACTCTTCTGTAAGGTCTTCGCGGCGTTGTTGACCACTGGTTCGGGATCGCCGACGCCTACTCGAGTCAAGGTGCTGGCAACAGCGGGCTCAATCGTTCGGGTCAACACTTGCGGATACAGGCCCAGACCGATGAGCACCGCCACAATCGATGCCATCGCCATGACTTCACGACCGCGCAGTTCACCGAAGGCAGCAGTCACACTTCCGCGCGGCTCACCGGTGGCTACCCGCTGATACAGCCAGAGGATGTACACCGCGGACAGCACGATGGCGACGGTGGCAATGATGGCCAGCGCGGGGTAACGCAAGTAGGAGCCCACCAGAACTAAGAACTCGCCGGGGAAGCTCGCCAGTCCCGGCAGCGCCAACCCCGACAAGCCAGCGATCAGCGTGAAACCAGCCAGCAGCGGCGCAACGGAGAACACTCCACCGAAATCGGCGATGTTGCGCGACCGACCACGGGCAATAAGCATGCCGGCGATCAGGAACAACGCGGCGGTACTAAAGCCGTGCGCCACCATGTAGAACACCGAGCCGGTCTGGCCTTGGGTGGTGAAGGCGAAGATGCCGATGATGATGAAGCCGAAGTGCGACACCGAGGTGAAGGCGATCAAGCGCATCATGTCGGTCTGCCCGATGGCCAATAGAGCGCCGTAGATGATTGAGATCACCGCGAGCACGCAGATGGTGAACGAGAAAGTGCGTGAAGCATCAGGGAACAACTGCAGGCAGTAGCGGATCATGCCGAAGGTGCCGACTTTGTCCATCAATGCCACCAGCAGCACCGCGGTGCCCGGTGTGGCCTCGGCGGCGGCATCAGGCAACCAGGTGTGCAGTGGCCACAGCGGGGCCTTGATGGCGAAGGCCAAGAAGAAGCCGAGGAAGAGCAGGTTTTGCAGTCCGGGGTTCAACGACAACGAAGTCAGCGTTTGCAGGTCGAAGGTGCCGCTGCCGGTGAGCTTCTGCGCGCCCACATACAGGCCGATCAAGGCGGCCAGCATGACCAATCCACCGAAAAGGCTGTAGAGCAGGAACTTCATCGCCGCATACGAGCGCTGCGCACCACCGAAGCGGCCGATGAGCAGATAAGCAGGCACCAGCATGGCCTCGAAGAGCACATAGAAGACGAAGACATCCAGCGCGCTGAACACCCAGATCACCATGGCCTGTAGCACCAGGGCCAGCCCGAAAAAGGCTTTCGGACCGCGCATGCCTGGTCCGTCCGAGGCATCGCGCCAGGACGCCAGCAAGACGAACGGCATCAACGCTGCCGTCAGTGCCACCATCGCCAATCCGATGCCATCGACCCCGAAGGACAACGAGACGCCGAACTGCGGAATCCACTGATAGGAACTGACGAATTGGTAGCGCGGACCGCCGACCTGGAATTGAAGGGCCATCGCCACCACCACACCCAAGGTGCCGACGGAGGCGATCAGAGCAATCGGCCGGGCTAGTGCGGCAGAGCGCGACGGAAGCGCAGCGATCAGCACGGCGCCCAGCAGCGGCACAGCGCCGGCGGCGATCAACCACGGAAAGGCGGACATGGTCATCGACCCACCGCCAGCAGCAGCACCAAGGCGATCACGGCGCCGGAGAGCATCACCAACGAGTACGACCGGGTGTAACCGGTTTGGA
>DPWC01000203.1 GCA_003529305.1 Actinomycetota bacterium | reverse complement strand
TTGCAAGGTCAGGTAGTCACTGTCCCAGCGTCGGTTCTGATACACCAGCGCGGTGCGCCCGACAGTGCGAGCGATGTCAAGAACCGCATCACAGTCCGCGGTGCTTAGGGCCATCGGCTTTTCCATCACGACGCTTTTGCCGGCTTCGAGGGCTCGCAGCGCCCACATCGCGTGCGTGTCCGGCGGCGTGGACACGATCACCAGGTCGATCTCGTCCGAGGCGAGCAACTCGTTGCCATCGGTGGTGGTCCAAGTGCCTGGTGCGCTGGCGAGCGCGGCATCAAGTCGCGCCTGCGAGGTGTCGCAGACTGCCCCCAGATGCAATCCGGGGACCGCCTGAACAGCGGTGAGGTGTTCATGGCCAATGGCGCCGTAGGCCAGCAGTCCCACTCGTACGGTGGCTGCTTCTTGAATGCCTCGGGTGTATCGGGCCCAGCGCTGCACGGTGCGCACGACATCGCGCTCCTGCCACGATGCCTCGGTCAGGCTCAAGGTGAGCGCACCGATGTTTCGGGAGGCGCGCCAGGTGATGACGGGGTGGTCGCGGAAGGCAACATTGGCGGTGGCCAGAACCTCAACATCGTCCGCGATCTTGTCCACTAGCGGCCACGCGGCGCGCAGGTGCAGATCGCCTGCAGCGCGGGGGTCCAATACTGCGCCGCGGCGAAGGCGAACCTCGTGAATGCTGGGCGAAGATGCCGCAGTGAGCAGACCGAGCTGGTCACGCAGCTCGCTCGCAGCGCTACCGCTGAGAGCCGGTCCGGTCACCAGTACAGGGCGATCGCCGGCTGCGGCCACGACATCGGTGAGGGTGGCGTCGGTGCCTACCAACACCGCGATGAAGGCATCGGCGGTGGCGGGGTCTTTGGTCAGCACCACCCCGGCGGCTTCCAACCAGGGGGCCGCCTCCACAGCCCTGACTTCGGGCGAACCTGGGGCATCGGTGAGCAGGCCAAGAACCGTCATATCGGTCACCTTATGACCCGCACGAGCGGTGCGGATCGGTGGCGGGCACGGCACCAAGGCCCAAGGCTGCCTAAGGCGGGATCAACGCCTCGTGCGAGGGGTGCATTCGTCGGCTAGATTCGGCGAGGTTCGTAGGCGTGATGATCACTTGAAGGGGAGAGCATGAGCGACGAGGCAACCTGCCCGGTAACTGGTGCCCGCGAGGCGTTGGCGGGAACATCGAATCGAGACTGGTGGCCTGAGCAGATCGATCTGCGTCCCTTGTTGGCCAACAACGCTGCGGCGGACCCCTTGGGCGCGCAGTTCGACTACAAGGCAGCGTTCTCGGCGTTGGACCTTTCTGAGGTCAAGAAAGACATCGACGAGGTCATGACCACCTCGCAGGATTGGTGGCCCGCTGACTACGGCCACTACGGTCCTTTGTTCATCCGGATGGCGTGGCACAGCGCGGGCACCTACCGCGTTAGTGACGGCCGCGGTGGTGGCGGTGGTGGCACGCAGCGCTACGCCCCGCTGAACAGTTGGCCAGATAACGCCAACCTAGACAAAGCGCGTCGCCTGCTGTGGCCGGTGAAGCAGAAGTACGGCCGAGCGTTGTCGTGGGCCGACTTGATGATCCTGGCCGGCAATGTGGCGCTGGAATCGATGGGCTTTGCCACCTTCGGTTTCGGTGGCGGCCGCCGCGATGTGTGGGAGCCCGAGGACATCAATTGGGGTCGCGAAGCCCAGTGGCTAGGCGATGCCCGTTACACCGGCGATCGCGAGCTCGATGACCCGCTGGGTGCGGTGCAGATGGGCTTGATCTATGTGAACCCGCAAGGACCCGGTGGCAACCCCGATCCAGTGGCTGCGGCCCGCGACATCCGCGAGACCTTTGCCCGCATGGCCATGAACGATGAAGAGACCGTGGCCCTGATCGCCGGTGGCCACACCTTCGGTAAGACCCACGGGGCCGCCGATCCGGACAAGTTCGTCGGTCGCGAACCCGAAGGTGCCGCGTTGGCCGAGGCCGGCTTGGGGTGGCACAACTCCTTTGGCACGGGCGCTGGTGATGACACCATCACCAGCGGTTTGGAAGGCCCGTGGACGCCCACGCCGACCACTTGGGACAACTCCTATCTGGAGCTCTTGTTCAAGTACGAGTGGGAGCAGACCACCAGCCCCGCGGGTGCTGTGCAGTGGAGCGCCAAGGGTGTTCAGGACGCTGACTTAGCGCCCGATGCGCATGACGCCACCAAGAAGCAGGCGCCGATCATGCTGACCACGGATCTGTCGTTGCGCTTCGATCCGGCTTATGAGGCCATCTCGCGACGCTTCTTGGCGAACCCTGACCAATTTGCCGATGCTTTTGCCCGCGCATGGTTCAAGCTGACCCACCGCGACATGGGGCCAGTGGCCCGATACGCCGGCGCCGAGGTTCCGGCCGAAGCGCTGATCTGGCAGGACCCCGTACCTGCTGTTGACCATCCGCTAATCGATGCGGCCGATATTGCCGCGCTGAAGACCGCTGTGTTGGCCTCGGGCCCCAGCGGATCGCAGTTCGTTTCCGTCGCGTGGGCGGCCGCGGCCAGCTTCCGTGGCACCGATAAGCGCGGTGGCGCCAATGGGGCACGCATCCGGCTAGCCCCTCAGAAGGACTGGGCCGTCAATGACCCCGCCACTGTCGCCACAGTTGTGTCTGCACTCGAGAGGGTGCAGCAGGACTTCAACGCGGCGGCTGCCGGCGGAAAGCAGGTGTCGCTGGCTGACCTGATCGTGCTGGCCGGTACTGCGGCGGTCGAGCAGGCCGCGAAGGCAGCTGGTGTGGAGATCTCCGTGGGCTTCACTCCGGGGCGCACCGACGCGACGCAGGAACTCACGGACGCGGAGTCCTTCGCCGTCTTGGAGCCGCACTTCGATGGCTTCCGCAACTACTTGGCATCGGGTCAGTCGGTGCCGGCCGAGCACCTACTGGTGGAGCGGGCCGCATTGCTCACCTTGACGCCACCGGAGACGGCCGTGTTGGTCGGTGGACTGCGGGTGTTGGGCACGAACACCGGCGGCTCCAGCCAGGGCGTGTTCACCTCTCGCGCAGGGCAGCTGACGAACGATTACTTCGTCAATGGCCTAGACAACTCCGTGACATGGAGCGCCACCGGCACCGATGAGCAGTCCTTCGAAGGTCGCGATCGCGCCACAGGGCAGGTGCGATGGACCGCCAGTCGAGTCGACATGGCCTTTATTTCCAATTCGCAGTTGCGTGGTCTGGCGGAGGTCTACGGCAGTGATGATGCCCAAGAGGCTTTCGTCAAGGCCTTCGCCGCAGCGTGGACCAAGGTGATGGAGCTCGACCGCTTCGATCTGCACGGGTAGATCTTGCGCGGGTAGTTCTGTAGCGGGACTGCGAGTGTCCGAGGGGGGACTTGAACCCCCATGCCCTTGCGGGCACTAGCACCTCAAGCTAGCGCGTCTACCT
>DPWC01000168.1:2071-7878 GCA_003529305.1 Actinomycetota bacterium | reverse complement strand
AAGCGCTACATGCACAACTACAACTTCCCGCCGTATTCCACCGGCGAGACTGGTCGAGTCGGTTCGCCGAAGCGTCGCGAGATCGGTCATGGTGCCTTGGCTGAGCGAGCTCTGGTCCCGGTGCTGCCCACGCGCGAGGAGTTCCCCTACGCCATCCGTCAGGTATCTGAGGCGCTGGGCTCCAATGGCTCGACCTCCATGGGATCGGTGTGTGCGTCCACTTTGTCGCTGCTGAACGCTGGTGTGCCGTTGCGTGCCCCGGTGGCCGGTATCGCCATGGGTCTGATCAGCGACACCGTCGATGGCACCACCGAGTACATCGCCATCACCGACATCTTGGGTGCCGAAGACGCCATGGGTGACATGGACTTCAAGGTCGCAGGCACCTCAGAGTTCGTCACGGCGCTGCAGTTGGACACCAAGCTCGACGGCATTCCGGCCTCAGTGCTGGCCGGAGCGTTGTCGCAGGCCAAGGGTGCTCGCTTGACGATTCTGGATGTCATGGCTGAGGCCATCAGCGAGCCGGACGAGATGTCTGACCTCGCTCCGCGCATCATCTCGGTGAAGATTCCGGTGGATCAGATCGGCGCGGTCATCGGGCCTAAGGGCAAGATGATCAACCAGATCCAAGACGACACTGGTGCTGACATCACCATCGAGGACGATGGCACGATCTACATCGGTGCTACCTCTGGCTCGGCTGCTGAAGCTGCGAGGGGCATGATCAACGCGATCGCCAACCCGCAGATGCCCGAGATCGGGGAGCGTTACCTCGGCACCGTGGTGAAGATCGCCAACTTCGGTGCGTTCGTCTCCTTGATGCCTGGCCGCGACGGACTGCTACACATCTCGCAGATCCGCAAGATCGTGGGCGGCAAGCGCGTGGAGAATGTCGAGGATGTCCTGAAGGTGGGCCAGAAGGTTCAGGTCGAAATTGCTGAGATCGACGACCGCGGCAAGCTTTCGTTGGTCCCCGTTCTCGACGAGGCAGCCTCCAGTGGTGAAGGCGGCGATAGCTGACCTTGCTCGCTGCTGATCAAGCCCCAGGTTCGACTCGCACCCTCGCCCGCGGCAACGGGAGCGGCTGGATACGCCGCACCGTGCTGCCGGGCGGGGCGCGAGTGATCACCGAGCAAGTCGAAGGTGTGCGCTCGGCGGCCTTCGGCGCGTGGGTGCAGGTCGGCTCGCGCGATGAAACCGGTCACCAACTCGGTGCCTCGCATTTCCTCGAGCACCTGTTGTTCAAAGGCACGCCCTCTCGAAGTGCGCTAGAGATTTCCTCCGCCGTGGAGTCCGTGGGTGGACAGATGAATGCCTTCACGGCCAAAGAGGTCACCTGCTACCACGCGCACATGTTGGATGCTGACCTTCCGTTGGCCATCGACATCATCACCGACATGATCACCTCGGCGCTGATTCGCACTGAGGATGTCGACAGTGAGCGCGGTGTGGTGCTCGAAGAGATGGCCATGCGCGATGACGACCCGGCTGATCTGGCGCTCGAGGGTTTCAGCACAGCGGTTCTGGGTGATTCCGTGGTGGGCCGACCCATCATCGGTACGCGCGAGTCGATCACCACGATGAGTCGTCGCACAGTGCACGGCTACTTCCGCCGCAAGTACCAACCCGAATTCCTGGTCTTCGCGGCCGCCGGAAATGTGGATCACGCCGCCGTGGTGCGCCGGGTCCGCAAGGCGTTGGCCGCTGCAGGGTGGCTCGATGGAAGTGCAACGCCGGCGCCGCCGCGGCGGATCACCGCCAAGCGCTTGGCACCCACTGACGCAGGTGTCGAGCTCGTCACCCGTGACAGCGAACAGGCACACCTGACCATTGGGGTTCCTGGGCTGGTGGTCGGTGACGAGCGACGCTTCACCATGCGTGTGCTCGGTGCAGTCTTGGGCGGGGGAATGTCCAGCCGACTGTTCCAAGAGGTTCGCGAGAAGCGTGGTCTGGCGTATTCGGTGTACAGCTTTCAGGAGACCTACGCCGATGCCGGCATGTTTGGCATCTATGCCGGCTGCCCACCGCAGCGGTTTGAGGATGTCATCGCGGTGTGCCGCGATGAACTTAAGAATATTGCCAGTGAGCCCGTGCCGGCCGACGAACTGGCCAGCACCAAGGGGCAGTTGCGTGGAGGTTCCGTGCTCGGTTTGGAGAGCACCAATTCACGGATGTCACGCATCGGCCGCGCAGAGGTCTTCGATGGCACGGTGTTGCCCACCGATCAAATTCTGGCGGCCATCGATGCGGTCACCGCGGAGCAGGTTCAAGAACTGGCCAGCGAACTGTTCGCCCAGCCGATGAGCATCTCGGCAGTGGGCCCGTTTAGTTCGAAGAAGCAGTTGCGCCGCGCCGTCGCTTAGTGAGTTCACTGCGCCACTCGCACTAGATTGGCGCCCATGGCAAATCTGCGCGTGGCGGTCGTTGGCGCCAATGGGCGCATGGGCGCTGAGGTGGTGCGGGCCGTCACCGAGGCCGCTGATCTGGATCTGGTGGCCGCCATCGATCTGCCCGACACCGTGGAGTCTTTGGCCGCGGCTGCTCCCGATGTGGTGGTGGAGTTCACCCACCCGGATGCCGTGATGGGCAATCTGCAATGGCTCATCGCACAGGGAATCCACACCGTGGTCGGCACTACCGGATTTGATGAGCAGCGCTACGACCAGGTGCGCCAGTGGTTGGCGGCATCTGATGCTGCAGGCTCCACGGGGTGCATCATCGCCCCCAACTTCGGCATCGGAGCAGTGTTGATGATGGCCTTCGCGGCGAAGGCTGCTCCGCACTTTGAGTCGGTGGAGATCATCGAGTTGCACCATCCGGACAAGGCCGATGCCCCCTCGGGCACAGCCACCCAGACGGCCCGCGGCATCGCTGCGGCGCGCACCGCCGCTGGTTCGCCACCGGCCCCTGATGCGACGGTCTCGGGATTGCCTGGAGCGCGGGGCGCCCAGATCGAGGGTGTGCCGGTGCACTCGGTGCGACTGCGCGGACTGATCGCTCATCAAGAAGTCGTCCTCGGTTCGCCGGGGGAGACCCTGACGATCCGCCACGACTCCCTGGACCGGGCCTCGTTTATGCCAGGAGTTCTCCTGGCGGTGCGCAGTGTGTCGGGCCGACCGGGCCTGGCGGTGGGCATTCACGATCTGCTTGGGCTGTAGTCGGCGCCGCATCGCGGCTGCCTAGGATGAGCCTGCGCTGCTTCCCCAGCGCCGCTGCCGCGTCCGCGGCTGTGGGGAGAGGGAGAGAGCTGCAGTGACCAGCCAAGCCAGTGATGCCGGCATCAACACCGACATCGAGGTGTCCTTTCGCAGCGATGTCACCGTCGAATTGGTGAAGCATTCGGCTGCCGACTCCGATGTGGTCTTCGCGGCTCGAGTCTCGACCATGGGTGAGCGCTCGTTGGCCGACATTGAGGCCGATGCCTCAGAGAACGCCGGGCTGATCAAGTTCTTGATGCGCGAACGACACGGTTCACCTTTTGAGCATTCCGTCATGACTTTCTATGTGCAGGCGCCGATATTTGTCTGGCGTGAGCACATGCGCCACCGGATGACTTCTTATAACGAAGAGTCTGGTCGCTACCGCGTGCTCGACCCGATCTTTTACACCCCAGGTGCCGATCGCAATCTGGTGCAGGTGGGCAAAGCCGGCGCCTACGAGTTCGTTCCCGGCACGGCGGAGCAGTACGAGGTCGTGCAAGACGCGGTGCGCGAAGCGGCGATCACGGCCTACGCGCAGTACCGGCGAATGCTCGATGCGGGGGTTGCTCGCGAGGTCGCCCGCGGAGTGTTGCCGGTGAGCACTTATTCCTCGGCCTATGTGACGATGAATGCCCGCGCGATGATGAACTTCTTGTCGCTGCGACGCAAAGCACCTGAGAGCGCCTATCCGTCCTATCCGCAACGCGAGATCGAAATGGTCGCCGAGAAATATGAGCAGGCGTGGTCGGCATTGATGCCGATTACGCATGCGGCCTTCGTCGCCGGCGGGCGAGTCGCTCCCTGATCAGCGAGTAAGTTCTTCTCATGCCCATCGCCAGCACGCCGGTGAACACTGCTGCAGACCCACGATCCGTGGCGCCGTTTGGCCGGTTGCTCACCGCCATGGTCACGCCCTTTGGTGCCGATGGTGCGGTGGATCTTGATGCCGTGCAGGCATTGGCCGCCTATCTGGTGGATCAGCAGGGCAACGACGGCATCGTGGTCAATGGCACCACTGGCGAGGCGCCCACCACCTCTGATGCCGAGAAGTCGCAGATTATTGCTGCGGTCAAGGCGGCCGTCGGCGATCGCGCGCAGGTGGTGGCCGGTGTGGGCACCAACGACACGGCGCACACCATCGAACTAGCCCGGCAGGCCCAAAGCGCTGGTGCCGATGGACTGCTGGTGGTCACGCCGTACTACAACAAGCCGCCGCAGGCCGGGCTAGTCCAGCACTTCACCGCGGTGGCCGATGCCACCGAGCTGCCCGTGGTGCTCTACGACATTCCGGCGCGCACCTCGTTGGCCATCGCCGACGACACCTATAAGACATTGGCCGAGCACCCGCGCATCGTGGCCAGCAAGGACGCCACGGCGGACACCGAGCGGGCCGCGGTGCTGATTCGCGAGACCGGGTTGGCGTGGTACTCCGGCGATGATGCGGTGAACTTGGCCTTCTTTGCCGTTGGGGGAGTGGGCACTGTCAGTGTCACCGCGCATGTCGTCGGTGCTCGGATGAAGCAGCTGCATGAGGCGTTCCTCGCTGGTGATGTGGCCGCGGCCAGCGCTCTGCACAATCAGCTGATGCCGGTGTTCGTCGGCATCTTCCGCACGCAGGGTGCGATCTTGACCAAAGCGGCGCTGGACCTGCTGGGCCTGCCCGGTGGGGGTGCGCTGCGTTTGCCGCTCGTGCCAGCCACGGCCGCTGAGCGCGAACAACTACTGCAGGATCTTCGCGATGGTGGCGTGACGGGTTTGCCCGCGTGAACTATCCGCACCCAGAACTGGCCGCCCCACCGGCCCTTGCCCCCGGTGCGCTGCGCATTGTGGCCCTCGGCGGCCTGGGTGAAGTGGGCCGCAACATGGCAGTCTTCGAGATCGATGGTCGCCTGCTGATCATCGACTGCGGTGTGCTGTTCCCTGAGGATGCTCAGCCCGGTGTTGATTTGATCCTGCCGGACTTCACGGCCCTTGCTGATCGCTACGACGACATTGATGCCGTGGTGCTCACTCACGGGCACGAAGACCACATCGGTGCGCTGCCGTATCTGCTGCGCCAGCGTGCCGACATCCTGCTGATCGGCTCGCGCCTGACCCTGGCGTTGGTGGCGGCCAAACTCAAAGAGCACCGCATCACCCCCACTTTGCAGGAGGTGCGCGAAGGCGAAGTGCTGCAGGTGGGGCCGTTCTCGTGCGAACACATCGCGGTCAACCACTCCATCCCGGACTCCCTGGCCGTGGCGGTGACCACCTCGGCCGGAGTGGTGGTGCACACGGGTGACTTCAAGATGGATCAGATGCCGCTGGATGGGCGGATCACAGATCTAGCCGCTCTGGCGCGTATCGGTCAGGCGGGCGTTGACCTGCTGATGGTCGATTCGACCAATGCCGAGGTCCCCGGATTCGTTCCCTCCGAGCGAGATATCGCTCCGGCGTTGGATCGCGCGATTGCTACCGCACCGCGTCGGGTGATCGTGGCCTCGTTTGCTAGCCATGTGCACCGCATTCAGCAGGTGCTCGATGCCGCGATGCGGCATGGTCGCAAAGTCACCTTTGTTGGCCGGTCGATGGTGCGCAATATGGCGGTGGCACGCGACCTGGGGTACC
>DPWC01000168.1:0-1792 GCA_003529305.1 Actinomycetota bacterium | reverse complement strand
CAGGTACCCGATGGCTTGGTGGTTGATCTGGATGCCATCGAGTCGTTGCGTGACGATCAAGTAGTGCTGGTGTGCACTGGTTCGCAGGGCGAACCGATGGCCGCCCTCTCGCGCATGGCCAATCGCGATCACCAGATTCTCATTGGCACCGACGACACGGTGGTGCTGGCTTCGTCGTTGATCCCTGGCAATGAGAACGCCGTGACGCGCGTGATCAACGGCCTTATGCGGCTAGGGGCCACCGTGGTGCACAAGGGCAATGCCATGGTGCATGTGTCCGGGCACGCGGCCGCCGGTGAGTTGGCATTCCTGTACAACACGGTTCAGCCTCGCCATGTCATGCCGGTTCATGGGGAATGGCGTCACTTGCGCGCCAATGCCGACATTGCCCAGCGCACCGGGGTGGCAGCCGATCGGGTACTGCTGTGCGACGACGGCATGGTGGTGGACCTGATCGATGGCCAAGCCGCGGTGACCGGCAAAGTCGAGTGCGGCTATGTGTATGTCGACGGCAAGTCCATCGGCGAGGTGGGCGAGGAGCTGTTGAAGGATCGGCGTACTTTGCGCGACGAGGGCTTCATCAGTGTGATCGTGGTCGTTGATACCGCCAATGGCACCATCGTCAGCGGACCTGAGGTGCTCGCACGAGGTTTCAGTGGTGAGTCAGAGATCCTGGATCCGGTACGCCCCAAGATCACTCAAGCGGTCGAGGCGGCTTTGGCCAACGGCATCGCAGACACTCATCAACTGCAGCAGGTGGTGCGCCGGGCCACCGGTCAGTGGGTCAGTCAGGCGCACCGGCGTCGCCCGATGATCGTGCCGGTGGTTCTGGAGGTCTAAGGCGGGCGCCGCCCGGTGGTGCCGTCGGGGCTGGGCCATCTGGACGAACCCGGCCGACACGCCCCCGCGCTACGCCTCATCGGCCCCATGCGCCCCTACGGTTCATGTCATGGCGTCTCGCCCTTCCCCTTCTACGCGCACGCCCTCGGCCAGAAAGCCCGCTGCTCGCAGTGGCTCCCGGCCCGCAGCCAAGCGCGCTCCTGCGCAGCGTTCGGCATCGAGTCAGCGCAAGAAGCAGCCTTCGGTGGGCTTTCGGATTCTTCGCGCGATCGGTCGGGCACTGACCGCCCTGTGGTTGTTCATCGCCCACGGCATCGGGGCGGGTATTCGCAGCATTGGCGGCTCGGCGCGCGACCTAGACCCCACGCATCGTCGCGATGGCATTGGTCTGGGTCTTATCGGCCTAGCCGCAGTGTTGGCGGCGTCGGTGTGGACTTCCGGCAATGCGATCGTCACCGAGGTTCTGGGCTTGTTGATCAGTGGGGCCTCGGGTCGACTGGCGTGGTTGGTGCCGATCGCGGTGGCCGCGTTGGGGCTGCGCGTGATTCGCCACCCCGAGGAGTCCGCCGACACTGGACGCATCGCTATCGGCGGAGTGGCGGTGTTCCTCTCGTTGGCTGGACTGTGTCATCTGATCGCCGGATCACCGCAGCCGGTGCAAGGTGTGGCCGAGATGCAAGTAGGTGGGGGATACATCGGCTGGTTTGCCAGTGCACCGCTAGTGGCAGCTGTGGGTGCGTGGTTGAGCGGACTGCTATTGGTGTTGCTGTTGGCTTTTGGCACCTTGGTGATCACCGCAACTCCGGTGGGCGAAGTGGCCGCCCGGGTGCGCGCCGCGATCGACTGGGTGTTGAACCTGCGCACCGCAGCCCCGATCTATGCCAGTGACGACGACACCATCGACCTGACCGATGACTACGAATACGACGCTGAGTTCGACGACGACGCCGAT
>DPWC01000143.1:5777-6872 GCA_003529305.1 Actinomycetota bacterium | reverse complement strand
TCTTGCCGAACTTCGTGCCGTCAGCCTTGGTTAACAGCTGCGTTGTCAATGCGTGAACTGTCGCGCCATCAACGCGCCGGACAAGTTCACAGCCGGCCGTGATGTTGCCCCACTGATCACTGCCGCCGATCTGCAAGGTGCAGCCGTGGCGGCGAAACAGTTCGAGGTAGTCCATGGACTGCAGCAACACATAGGAGAACTCCGTGTAGGAGATCCCGGAGCCTTCAAGTCGCGAGCGCACGGCATCGCGGTCCAGCATGCGATTGACACTGAAGTGCTTTCCGATGTCTCGCAAAAAGGTGACGACATCCATCGGCTCGGTCCAGTCAAGGTTGTTCACCAGGACGGCCGCCGTCGGACCCGTGCCGAAATCCAAGAAATGCTCGAGTTGGCCACGAATGCGGATCACATTGTCTTCCGCCTGTGTGCGATCAAGCCATGACCGCTCACCACCTGGCTTGGGATCCCCGATCAAGCCAGTCGCTCCGCCCACGAGGGCGATTGGTCGGTGGCCAGCCTGTTGCAGGCGACGCATCGTGATCACTTGCAGAAGGTGGCCTACATGCAGGCTTGGGCCGGTGGGATCAAAACCGCAATAGAAGGTCACCGGCGCCTCGGCCAAGGCCGCACGCAGGGCATCGGCATCGGTGGTCATCGCCACGAGGTCGCGGCTCGTGAGGTCGGCCAGCAGATCAGTCACCGGCCATCTCCCACCGGATTGTCTGCCACCCACTGCTGCATGTCGACGATTCTGGTCGTCAACTCTGCTCGTTGCTGAGCAACCTGGGTCGGCGCCGTGCCACCACGGGCAGAGCGTGCCGCCACACTGCCTGCTGCGGTCAGCACCGAGGTGACTTCAGCAGTCAGATGGGGCGATACACCAGCGAAGTCGTCTGCACTCAGATCACTGAGTTCGCACCCCTTCTGTTCACACAGGCGAACGCAGGCCCCGGCAATGTCATGGGCTTCGCGGAAGGGCACGGATTGCCGCACGAGCCATTCAGCAACATCAGTAGCCAGCGCGAATCCTTGGGGAGCCAGTTGCGCCATGCGATCCGTGTCGAAGGTCAAGGTCGCGACGCACCCCGTCAACGC
>DPWC01000143.1:0-5412 GCA_003529305.1 Actinomycetota bacterium | reverse complement strand
ATCCCGGTTGTAGGCCAGTGGCAATCCCTTGAGCGTGGCCAACAGTCCAGTGAGGTCGCCGATGAGTCGACCAGCCTTCCCCCGCGCCAACTCCGCAACATCAGGATTCTTCTTCTGCGGCATGATCGACGATCCGGTGGCCCACGCATCATCCAAGGTGGCGAACCCAAATTCACGCGTGGTCCACACGATGATCTCTTCGGCCAATCGCGATACATCAACAGCCGTCATCGACAGGACAAAGAGCAACTCGGCAGCAAAGTCCCGCGCCGAGGTAGCGTCAATGGAGTTGGCAGCCGAGGTCGTAAAACCCAACCGTTGGGCAACAGCCTGCGGATCTAGGCCGAGGGATGTTCCGGCTAAGGCTCCCGAGCCGTAAGCGCTGACATCAGCACGACGGTCCCAATCCACCAATCGATCCACATCACGCAGCAATGCCCAGCAATGCGCCTGCAAGTGGTGAGCCAGTAGCACCGGCTGGGCATGCTGAAGGTGTGTGCGTCCGGGCATCACGGCAGTGCCCGCACTCTCGGCCTGGTGAACCAGCGCCTGAACCAGATCAAGGATCAAGGCCGCGACGACCCTCGCGTTGTCCCGGCCATACATACGCAGCAAAGTGGCAATCTGATCGTTGCGCGAACGGCCCGCCCGGATCCGTCCACCGACATCGGCACCGACGATCTCGATAACGCCCCGCTCCAGCGCCGAATGAACATCTTCGTCCTCGGCCACCACCGAGAAGGTTCCGTTCTCGATCCGCTCCTCTAACGAGTCAAGCGCCGCCAACAGAGCGTCCCGTTGCTCTGTCGTGAGCAAGCCGGCTTGCGTCAAGGCATGCGCATGCGCCCGCGAACCGGCAATGTCGTAGTGCGCTAACCGCCAGTCAAAGTGGGTTGACCGAGAGAGCGCAGACAAGGCAGCAGAGGGCCCAGAGGAGAACCGACCTCCCCAAAGTCCTGCGCTTGGCTGCTGATCCTTTGTCATCTCATTTTCCATTGCCTGCTAGCCGCTGGTCCCGGGCAGCAGCGATACGACTGGGCATACCCCAGATCTCCACGAACCCCTTGGCCAACGACTGGTCATAGGTGTCGCCCTCGTCGTAAGTGGCGAGGTCGAAGTCATACAACGAGGCTTCGCTCTGCCGACCGGTAACCACAGCCCTACCAGCATGCAGCGTCATTCGAATCTCGCCAGTGACGCACTGCTGCGTCGATGCAATGAAAGCATCCAGTGACTCCTTCAGCGGCGAGAACCACAAACCGTCATAGACCAGTTCGCCCCACCGCTGATCCACCTGCCGCTTGAAGCGCGCAAGATCGCGCTCGATGGTGACATTCTCCAGCTCCTGATGGGCAGTGATCAGCGCGATGGCACCTGGGGCTTCGTATACCTCGCGACTCTTGATGCCGACAAGTCGATCTTCGACCATGTCAAGGCGTCCGACCCCTTGAGCACCGGCGCGAGAGTTCAATTCTTCAATTGCACCTCGGACACTGACCGACCGGCCATCAATGGACACCGGCACCCCGGCCTCGAAACCGATGACTACTTCGTCTGTCTCCCGTGGCACGCGGGGGTCCTGCGTGTACGAGTAAATGTCCTCAATGGGTCCATTCCAGATGTCCTCGAGGAAACCGGTTTCAATGGCCCGGCCCCACAAGTTCTGGTCAATGGAATAGGGGGACTTCTTATTCACATCAATAGGAAGGTTGTGCCGTTCGGCGAAGTCAATGGCCCGATCACGGGTCATTCCCGAATCTCTGACCGGTGCAATGCACCGAAGATCCGGAGCCAGTGCGCCGATGCCGACCTCGAAGCGCACTTGATCGTTGCCTTTACCCGTACAGCCGTGGGCAACGACCGAGGCCCCGTGCTTACGCGCCGCTGCCACGAGGTGCTTGACGATCGTGGGGCGTGACAGGGCGGAGACAAGTGGGTAGCGATCCATGTAAAGCGCGTTGGCCTGCAGGGCGGGCAGGCAATACTCCTGAGCAAACTCATCGCGGGCATCCGCGACTTCGGCCTCGACGGCTCCGCAGTCCAGCGCACGCTGCCGGATGACATCGAGATCCTCGCCGCCTTGTCCTACATCGGCGGCAACGGCGATGACTTCTGCCCCGGTTTCCTCAGCAATCCAGCCGATGGCCACCGAGGTGTCCAGCCCTCCCGAATAGGCCAGCACTACGCGCTCTGTCACAGGTTCGATCCCTTCGATGTTGTCAAACTGACCAGATACTCCACCACTGCACCGCCCCCATCGGGACTCTGACTCACCAAGAGCACCGTGTCGTCGCCCGCCACAGTTCCCATCACCCCTGGCACTTCCCCGCCATCAATCGCCGATGCCAAGAACTGTGCCCCACCAGGCGGGGTATGGACGACCACGATGTTGCCCGAGGCTTGCACATCTAGCACCAACTCACTCACGGCGCGTTCTAGGCGTTGTGCCGAGGTCGGCAGCGTGGAGGCGCTGGGGGCCGTGTTGACGCGGTACACCAATGAGCCATCTGCTGCTCGACTGCGTACCGCGCCGATTTCGACAAGATCGCGTGACAAAGTCGCTTGGGTGACAGCGATGCCCTGAGCGGACAACAAGTGGGCAAGCTCCGCCTGCGATCGAACCGGCTGAGCGTTCAACACCTGGGTAATGGCGTGCAGGCGAGCGGCGCGGGTCCGAGGGGCCGTCATGACAACGACTCCTCAATGACGAGGGGCAGCGCATCGACGAATGTGTCAATCTCGGCCTTGCTGATGATCAGCGGTGGCGCCAACCGGATGGCATCTGCCGTCACGGCATTGACAAGGAATCCGTGCCGTCGCGCCGAAGCTTCGACCCCCTTGGCAATAGGCGAGCTAAACACCACGGCCTGTAACAGGCCGCGACCTCGCATGCCGGCGATGCTTTCGTTCTCTAGTGCGGCAACCTGCCGGGTCAAATAGGCCCCAAGTTCTCGAACTGCCGCCAATAGGTCCGTGGACTCAATGACCTCGAGAACGGCATTGGCTGCTGCACACGACACCAAATTGCCGCCAAAGGTGGAACCGTGGTCGCCGGGCACCAAGAGGTCCATGGCCTTCCCGGTGGCGATCACGGCGCCTATGGGCAGCCCACCACCCAGTCCTTTGGCCAAGGTGACGATGTCCGGCACCACCGCCTCGTCGATGCACGCAAGCCACTGACCGGTGCGCCCGATGCCAGTTTGCACTTCATCGACGATCAGCAGAGCGCCGGTGTCGTCACACAATTGACGAGCCAATGACAGATAGCCCGGATCTGCGGGGTAAACACCACCCTCGCCTTGAATTGGTTCGAGAAACACCGCAGCAGTCGAGTCGTCGACAGCCGCCGCCAATGCCTGACGATCGTTGAATGGGACGAAACACACTTCACCGGGAAGCGGAAGAAAAGGCTCGCGCTTGGCGGATTGGCCGGTCACGGCAAGCGCGGCGGCCGTACGCCCATGAAACGACCCTTCAGCAGCCACCACTTTGGTGCGTTTGGTGCCATGGTCATCAAGGTTCTTGCGGGCGACCTTGAACGCAGCCTCATTGGCGCTCGCCCCGTCATTGCACAAGAAGACTTTGGCCGGCACCGGAAGCAGCGCTTGTAGCCGTTCGGCCAACTGCAGCGACGGACCGTTGGCATACAGGTTGCTGGTGTGCGCCAGCGTGGCCACCTGATGGGTAACCGCCTCAACAACAGCAGGATGAGCATGCCCAAGACTCGATACAGCGATACCGGCTAACAGATCCAGATATTTACGGCCCTCAGCATCGTGGACCCACGCACCCTCACCGCGCACGAGTTCTACCGAGGGGGTGGCATAAGTCGGCAGAAATGCGCTCTCCCAGCGTTGCTGCAATGAGGTCATGGCAGCACCATCGTTCCGCTGCCCTCATCGGTGAAGACTTCACCGAGAACGCTGTGCGGGATGCGCCCATCCAGAACATGGGCCTGCGGAACTCCCCCACGCACCGCCCGAAGGCATGCCTCCATCTTGGGGATCATGCCGCTGGACAGCGTCGGCAGCAGTGCCTCCAACTCTGTGGCTGTGATGGACGAAATCACTTCATCGCTATCTGGCCAATTGGCGTAGAGGCCTTCTACATCGGTCAGCACAATGAGTTTGGTAGCGCCGACAGCAACAGCGAGAGCTGCTGCCGCGGTGTCTGCGTTGACATTGAAGACCTGGCCATCGGCGCCAGCGGCTACCGATGAGACCACCGGAATGCGACCCTCAGCGAGAAGACTCAGGACAAATCCAGCATCTACCGAGGCAACATCGCCCACCAAGCCCACATCAACCAGCGTGCCGTCGACCTCGACAGGCCGTGGAACTGCAACAAAAGTGCCAGCGTCCTCGCCAGACAAACCGACGGCCAATGGCCCGTGGGCATTGATCAAGCCGACGATTTCTCGCTGCACCTGGCCCGTCAGCACCATGCGAACAACATCCATCGCCTCAGGGGTCGTGACCCGATAACCCCCGACGAACTCTGAGGGCACCTGGAGCCGATCCAGCATGGCGCTGATCTGCGGACCGCCACCGTGCAGGACGATGGGCTGCAATCCAGCCCTGCGCAGAAAGACAACATCCTGGGCGAAGGCCGATTTCAATGCATCGTCCACCATGGCGTTTCCACCAAATTTGATCACCACGGTGGCGCCTTGGAAGCGTTCGAGCCAGGGCAGGGCCCCGGCAAGCGCTGCAGCTTCACTCGTCGACCGGGCTGCACCGGGCATGCCGGAGGCAGCTGGCTGCGTGCTCATGTCGAGTACGCCGAGTTCTCGTGCACATACTCCGCGGTGAGGTCAGTGGTCCAGACCTGCGCGTCGCACTCACCCGCACCCAGAGTGACCTCGATGAGAACGGATGTATCCGAGAGATCACACAGCGTCCGGTCCGCATCAGCGGCTCCGCCATGGCACACCCTGACGCCATTGATCGCCACGGAGACATTCGTGGGCTCGAATTGCGCGTCTGTGGTGCCGGCGGCCGCCAGCACCCGGCCCCAATTGGGATCTTCCCCGTGGATGGCACATTTCAGTAGGTTGCTGCGCGCAATGGCCCGAGCAACAGTCACGGCATCGTCCTCAGTGGCAGCCTGTCGGACCACGATGGAGATGTGCTTGCTGGCGCCTTCGGCATCAGCTATCAACTGCTGAGCAAGGTCGTGGCACACCGTTGTCAGTGCCGCAGTAAAAGCCGGGGTATCAGGTTGAACACCACTGGCACCGGAGGCCAAGACGATCACGGTGTCATTGGTGGACATACAGCCATCGGCATCAATGCGGTCGAAAGTAACGCGCACTGCGTCGTGCAAGGCAGTGCGCAAGGCATCGGGCTCTATCTGAGCGTCCGTGGTCACGACCACGAGCATCGTCGCCAGAGCTGGGGCGAGCATGCCAGC
>DPWC01000200.1 GCA_003529305.1 Actinomycetota bacterium | reverse complement strand
TGCTGTTGCTCGCACCGGTAGTGCTGCTCGCCCTGTCGTTGTTCCTCAAGCGATCACGCTACGGGTTAGCGATCCGAGCAGCAGCAGACAATCCCGACGCCGCCTCGTTGGCTGGCGTCTCCGCCCGCCGCATGGTCACCTTGTCGTGGGCCCTGGCTGGCGCCATCGCAGCGTTCTCCGTCATCTTGATCTACCCCACGATCAACCTGCCGGATAAGGACTTTCTGGGGCCATCCCTGCTGGTCTTCGCGCTGGCTGGCGCCGTCATCGGGCGATTCCAGAATCTGCCCATCACCTTCTTCAGCGCCGTGGCTATCGGCGTCATCGACCAAGTCTTGCGGAGCAACCAAGAGCAAGTGGGTTTGTCGCAATTGGTCTTGGTGATCATTGTTTTCGCCGGTCTGCTACTTCAGCCCAAGCTTTCTTCGCGCCGCGACGAAGACCGTGGCGAGTGGAACAAGCTCTACCCGCCGCAGTTGCCCACGGGCGTGGCCCGACTCTTCACTGTCCGCCTGATCACCCCGGTGATCTCGGTCGCAGCGATCGTGATCAGTGTGCTCATCGGCACGACCGTGTCGAACCAGACCGCAACGATCCTGACCTTCGCGGTGGGATTCACCATCGTGGGCCTGTCAGTAGGCATCCTCACCGGGGTTGCCGGTCAGCTCTCCCTCGGTCAATTCGCCTTCGCCGCCATCGCGGGCACGGTGTCGGTTCGCGTAGCAGTGGCCACTGGGCAGTTCTTCCTTGGACTACTCGCCGGCGTCATCACCGGTGCCGTGGTCGCCACCATCGTCGGTATTCCGGCGCTACGGCTCCGTGGCCTCGCCTTGGCGGTGTCGACCCTGGCCTTCGCTTTCGCCACTTCTGCGTGGTTCCTGCGGCAGGAATTCCTCATCGGCCCAACAGCATCCGGCATCAAGGTGCCCACGGTGGACTTCCCCGGACTCGACCTCAGCTTGCCGCGCAACTACTTCGTGTTCTCCCTCGGATTCCTCGTCATCTGTTTCGTTCTGGCGGCCAATGTGCGCCGCACTGGTTTCGGGCGCGTTCTTCGCGCCCTGCGTGACAACGAGAATGCTGCTCGCGCGTTCACCATCGCCGCGCCGATCCGCAAACTTCAAACCTTTGCCGTTGCTGGCGGGCTCGCCGCCGTGGGTGGCATCGTGATCGCCAACAGCATCACCACCCTGACCCCCGATTACTTCAAGGGCACCTTCAGCGTCGATGTGGTGTCCCAAACCGTGCTCGGTGGCTTGGGTGTTCTGTTCGGTCCAGCCATCGGCGCCCTGTACAGCCGGGTGCCACAACTGATTCAGCTGCCCGAACTCGTGCCTTCCCTGCTCATTCTGCTGGCCGTCATCTTGATCGTGCTCATCCCACGGGGCCTGGGCGGTCTTCTCGTACGGATGCGCAACTCAGGGGCATTCGCGTTGGCGCGTCTGCAGGGAGTGGACCCGCAGGAGGCCATTCGCATTGATGAAGGCGAGACCGACGAGAGTGAAGACCGGCGCTTGCGAGCGATCGATTTACTCCCGCTGAAGCAGAATCAGGGTTCAGATCCTTTTGTCGGCATTGATCCGGCCGCTCTTCCGCCAATCCTTGAAGTCTCGGGAGCGTCACGCTCGTTCGGCGGTATTCGTGCCGTCAGCGGCGTTGACCTCGCGGTTCGCCCTGGCGAAATCTTGGGCATCATCGGTCCCAACGGTGCTGGCAAAACCACACTGTTCGAAATCATCGCCGGCTTCACTGCACCGGACGCTGGAACGATCGTGTTCAACGGTCGAGACATCACCGGCTTGACTCCCGAGGCGCGAGCCAAGCTAGGTCTGGTCCGCTCGTTCCAAGCCGCCAGGCTTTACCCGACCATGTCCGTTCTTGAAACGGTGATGGTGGCGATGGAGCGCAGTGCGCCCACCAGTGTGGGTCTGTCATTGCTCGGTCTGCCCGGCCCGGATCGCCGCAAGCGAGACAAGGCGATGCAGTACCTCGAGGTGATGGGATTGGACACGCTCAAGGCCAAGCCAGTCGGCGAACTCTCCACCGGAACTCGTCGGATGGTCGAGATCACCTGCATGCTGGCATTGGATCCGAAGGTGCTGCTGTTGGACGAACCCGCCGGTGGCATTGCCCAGTCCGAGGGCGAGAGCCTGGTGCAACTGCTCACCGGCGTGAACCGTGACCTCGGCACCACGCTTGTGGTGGTGGAACACGACCTGCCTTTGCTGTTCCGCCTGGCCCAGCGGGTGATCGCCATGGAACTTGGTGCAGTGATTGCCGAGGGTGCACCCGACGCCGTACGAAATCACCCCGATGTCGTGCGCTCGTATCTGGGAGCCGACATGACGGCGGTCGAACGCTCGGGCCCATTCACAGCGGCTACCCCCAGCGCGTAGCCTCGTGGGCGGAGGTACCGCCATGCATCTACCGCGTTCCCGCTCCCTTCGAGTACTCGCTGCGCTGACAACACTGATTGCGTTGGCTGCTGTTGCCAGCGGCTGCGCATCCAAAGGTGGCAGCACCGCGACTAGTGGGTCTGGCGCGGGAGGTCCAAACAGTGTGGCTGGCGGGGCGGCTGACCAGCCCTCGCAAGGTGTGACAGCTGACAGTGTCAGCCTGGGTTACCTCATCGTGGACATGGGTGAGCTTTCGAAGAATCTCGGTTTTGTCGTCGTTGACGATGGTGGATACGAGAATGTGAAGAAGGGTGTGCAAGCCGTCGTTGACTATGTCAATGCCCATGGTGGTGCCGGCGGTCGCAAGATCAACCCGGTATTTCGTCCGTACACCGGTCAAAATGATTCGCCGGAATTCGCCGAAGCGCAGTGTCGCGCATTCACTCAGGACTCTCAAGTCTTCGCGGTCGTCATGGATGGGCAGTTCCAGAACAACGCACGGCCCTGCTACCAAGCAGCGCGCACGATCATGCTCGATCAAACTCCTGTTCCGCTCGACAAAGAGGCCTACGACCAGTTCAGTCCCTATCTGTGGTCCACCTCGCTGCCGCGGTACGACCTCTTCACCAAGAGTCTGCTGACAACCCTGCAATCGACTGGTTTCTTCACTGGTGCCACCGGAGTAGCCGTGGTGGCCCCTGACAGCGAAGTCGGGCGACGCATCTCCAGCCAGTTGGCGGTGCCGTATCTGCAATCCATTGGAGTGACGAAGACTTCCCAGTTCTTCATTGATGTCTCCAATGTGGGCACCCTCGGAGCCACCACCTCGGCGGCCCTGACCGGGGCCAAGACCCAAGGAATCAATCGCGTCATCACGCTCGGGGGGGAGCGCATCGAAGCGGTCATGCTGGCGGATGTATCGGCCGAGGAACTCAACGCTCGGTACTCCATCACCTCCTACGACAACCCACCGTTCTTTGTGGACAACCCGGACACAATTGTCACCAAGAGTCGGGTGGGCATGGTTGGGCTGGGAATTGCACCGTCGCTTGATGCGCGGCTGAATTCCTCCCCAGAGGTCTTCCCGAATCCGCAACGACCCAATGAGGGGCTGTGCAAGCAGATCGTTGATGGAGCAGGTGCTGCTCCTCCCACAACGAATCGGGAAAACTACCGTGTGGTGTTCCAGTTCTGTGATGCCACTTTGATGCTCAAGGCCGCTCTCGACAAGGCCCCCAAGCAGTTAACCCCCAACGCCTTCCGCGACGCGATGTGGTCGCTGGGTACCAGTTACTCCTCGGCCCTCAATTACGGGATCAACTGGTCACCAGGTGTCTATGCCCCCGTAAATGTCGTGCGCGGCATCTATTGGGACGACACCTGCAGCCTGACTGGACGAACCAGCAAAGGATGCTTCCGGTTTGGTACTGCGGACTTACCGTTGGCAACTGGCTAAGTAGACACAACACAACTGCAGGCCACCGCAACTTGAGCGGTGGCCTTCAGCGTGACAGGAAAGGAATCTAGAAGTCCTCGAACATCCGGCCGAAGCCGTAGAGCTTGTCGTTGATGCCGTTGTCGCGCAGGGCCATCCACCAGGTAGCGGCATTGATCGCGACCACCGGCTTGTGCAGCCAGCGCTCGGCCTCAGCAGCCAGCCGAACCATGGACAAGTTGGTGCCCACCTGGACGAGGGCGTCCGCACCAGTCTCATTCAGCTCCAGCAGAGCATCACGCAGTTCATCTTCGGTGGTGTGCGCAATCGATACGGCAGTAGGACGCTTCAGACCGATCAAACCTCGAACCTCGAAGCCGATCTCCTCGAAGTAATTCTTGACCTCTCGGTCGCCATTGGGCTGGTAGGGCGTTACTACCGCAATCGACTTAGCGCCGTAGAGATTCAGCACCTTCTGACAGCCTTCGGCGCCAGTGGCTACTTCCAAGCCACCAGAACGCTCTTTGACACGCGACTTGAAACGGTCATTGCCAGCTTTGCCACCCCAGAAGGTCTCTGCCGACATTCCCATGACCATGTAGTCCACTTCGGCCGTGCACACCAGATCCACCGCGTAGTCGATGGACTCATCAAGCTGAACGCGCAGCTTCTCCATCTGCGCTTCCGTCGAGAGGTCCTGGTCGTAGATGTGAATCCGGCTGAACAGCGGAGTCACGCCCGGTACACCCATGCGGTTGAAGTCAGGCTCGACAATCGAGTTCGTACTCGGTGCGAGAACACCGAACTTCTTACGCCACGCGAGCTGGTCGCCCATGGTCACCCTCCTAGACGGTGTTGACGGCGGAGTCCACTGTGCGCCTGCGGAACACCGACGAGAGTCGATACGACGCGATCAGGAAGGCCAACTGGATCGTGGTGTTGATCCCTTGGGCCAACCATTGGACTTCTGGTTGTGAAACATTCCCCTTATTGCTGATCACGGGTAGGGCCAAAGTACCCACCAGGTAGAGGGCGAACAGCCCCACCGCCAGAAAATCTCGTTGGCGCCTGGCCAGCACGGCAGCCGCGACGGCCAGCACGGCAGCCGCGAGTCCGCCCCATGCAAACAGGATCGGCCGGCGGTCGGTGGCAACGGCTGCGAGAACGCCTAAGGCCAACAGCCCGATAGCGGGCCAGAAGGCCACCTTGCGCGCACGGAGCACGCTGATGACCCCCCACGCCAGAATCGCAAAGCCTGGCGCCAAGGCGACGACAAAGGGGATCTGGCACCACGAATAGGGCACCTCGAAGTCCGGTGCGCAAATCGGGACCTGATTAGCGAAAGCCAGAATCTTTCTGACCGGTCCGGCCAAGACCGATCCCAGCACCAGCAGAACGGCCGCCACCTGCATCGCAGGTGCTACCGCCGGCACGCTGCTGCGAGTGCGTTTGATCAGGAACCAGTAACCGATGCCGGCAAGAACAATCGGAACGATGTCCTCGATCGCCAACGCGAGCGGGTAGGTAACGCAACTACCCGCCACCGCTTCAGCGGTCATGCGCTCAGCGAGCCCGTGACACCCTTGCGCGGATCAATGCCATCAAAGAGATTCCGCTTCTTGCGGAATCCTGCTGTGGCGAATCGGCCAGCTGCTTTACCCGTCGTCAACCACGCCACACGAGCGCCGTTCTTGTCGGTCTTCAGAACGCCTTCGGCCAGATAGGGCGTCACTGTTTCCACCGTGTCACCCAAGATGTTGAAGGTCTTCTGCACCTTCTCCCACTGCTTCTGGTCGTCCTCGTAGTCCTGCACCAGAAGATCAGTCACGACGATGCCAGGGCTGAGGTAGCCCATACCAACACCGGTGCCCTTGAGTTCCTTGATGAGAACCTTGGTGAGGTAGTTCAACGCACGCTTAGTGGCACCATAGGGGCCTAGACCTGAACTCGCCTGTCCATTGGAGCCGAAGCCCTCCATGTTCCAGATGTATCCCGAGCCCTGAGCCAGCATCCCCTTCATCGCCACAGCGTCGCCGTTGAAAACACCCACAAGATTGGTGTTCACGATCTTTTGGATGTCGTCAGCGGGAATCTCTGGCAAGGGCTTGCGGGGCAGCGACATCCCGGCGTTGTTGACCCAGATGTCCACGCGCCCGAACTTGGCGACAGCGTGGTCCCACACCCCCTGCACCTGATCGCGAGAGGCGATGTCGCAGACAGCGCCGGTCAAAGTGGCGCTCTCGCCACCTAGGGCGGCCAGCCCTCTATCGATCGACGACTGACTGGTCCCGGTAATCGTTACGCGGCAGCCGCGCTTGAGAAACTCGCGTGCAAGTCCTTGACCGATTCCTCGGGTGCCGCCAGTGACGACGACAGAACGGTTCTCGCTCATTGATCTGCCTTCCAATCGAGTTGACCGAAGATCACATTTGTCAGCATGTCGCCCTTGAATGCTTCCCACACGATGCTCAGCGACAGTGAATCATCTAACAGGTACTCGCGTCCCTTGATCTTCCAGACATCGCCACCCGTGAAGTGCTGGCTGGTGAACAAGGCGCGACCGAAGTTACGGGCGTTGCCAAAGATGTCCGGACCGTCATAGGTCGTGTTCTGGTCTTTGCGCATCCGCTCGAAGGAATAGCGGCGATTAATCGCCCCTTCCCAGATGATGGTCTGCTTGGTACGCACCAGACTCAACGGCTCGTGATCGATGGTCACGAGGTTGTCACCGACCTTTTCCTGGGAGGCGGCGTCATACACCTCAAGAGTGCCCGACCATTGGCCCTTCTGCTTCGTTGGCAAGACATGCGGCCGCGGAGCTCGATCTGTCTCGGCTTGGATCCAGGTGTCAATGAATCCCTGCGTCTCAGTGTCGTTCTGGCCCACATCGATGACCTTGTACAAACCATTGAAGACGGCACAGACGGCCCATCCATCATGCAAAACAGACGAGTACACCTGCGTCTTGCCATCAGGAAGCACCTGATTCCAAGTTCGCAGGTCCGCCTGCCAGCCCGGCGAGTAGTAGTGCGCATCCACAAACAGCCCATACGGCTGGCCAGTGCCGTAAAAGTCCGGTCCCATGTAGACCCGGTTTTCGTCCGAGTCAATCACGCCAAAGCGGAAGTCGGCTCCCAACTGAAACCGATTGCGCAGCGGTCCTGAGCCGTCCAGCGTGCCGTTCATCCAGTACACCGTGGAGCCATCAGGCATGACCTCACTGGCGCGAGCAATGCGCTCGTAGCCCACATGATTGCCCTCGGCATCAAAGAGGCCCGGCCGCCCGTGCCACTCGCCGGCAATCTTCTTTTGCCACTCGCTGGGTTCGCTCGCTGCCTGTTGGTCCACGCTCACTGCGCTTTACCGCCCTCTCGCTGCATCGGTGTGCTCGCCCATCGTGCCGCACCCCCGATCAACCGCAAGTCGCGGCCCTGACTATCGGCGCCCGCTGCCGCCTCGGGGCTAGGCCGGCTGCCAATCCAAGACCCCTGTGACCACATGGGTCAGGGCATTGCCATCGGTGATCTGCCAATTGACGACGAGCTGGTACGAGTCATCCACCATGAACTCACGACCCTTGATCTTGATGGCCTCTTGCGCAAAATGCTGCGCAGTGAAGGCGCACCGACCGTAAGCCAGTTGGTTGCCGAACAGATCCGGGCCGTGGAAGAGCGTCTTGTGTTCATTGCGAATGCGATCGAAGGTGTAAGAGCGCTCGAGCGCCCCAGTCCAAGTGACGATCTGGCGCGATCGAACCAAGTCCTGCGGTTCGTGTTCAATCGTGATGTCCATCGGGCCAATGAGTTTTTGATCAGCGCCGAATACTTCCGCTTGTCCTCGCCACGAACCACGCTGCTTCGTTGGCGTCACAAAGGTCATCTGCCCGATGGCTTCCTCCCGAGCCTTGAACTCTTCAACTCGGCGCTGGGTCTCAGGGTTGGTCTCGTGATCGAAGGTTCGCAAGTAGATGCCGTTGAAGATCACCGCAGGAGTCCAGCCGTCGTAGCAGACTGATGAATACACCTGAAGGTCTGTTCCGGGGATGATGTAGTTCCAAGTAACGAGATCGGCTTGCCAACCCTGCGAGTAATAGTTGGAGTCAACAAAAGTGCCGTACGGCTGGCCTGCGCCATAGAAGTCCGGCCCGGTGTAAATCCGATCCTGGTCCGAATCAATGACTCCGAAACTGAACATGCCCCCAAGTTCCAGCCGACGGCGCAGCGGACCGCCGCCGTCAAACTTGGTGTTCATCCAGTAGTGGGTCACGCCATCTTTGAACTCGCTGGCTCGCGCAACATTTTCATAGCCCACATGCACGCCTTCGCCATCAAAGATGCTGGGCCGTCCATGCCACACACCCTCAATGAGCTTTTGCCAATCGCTGGGGGCCTCAACTCCCGTGGCGATGAGGTTGGCGGCATTGACCTGTTCGGTCATCAGAACTCCTCAAAGATGCAAGCGGCTCATCGCAGCGACGAGCAACTGTCAGTCTAGAACTGATCGCCATGAACCCGACACTCGTTCGTGCGATAGCCAAGGAGCAACGGATGCGGCAGCGACGCCTAGTCCTGTGCGGCTCCCGAAGTAACCCCCAGCACAGGCGTGCCGTCGTCGGTCTGATTCTCGATGAAGCCACCAGCCTTGACCCTGCGCTCGCGATCGATACCGAGCAACTGCGCCGACTGCACTTCTTTGTGCACCCATGCGTTAGCCAGTTCAGGATTGTTACGGCGGGCCGGAGAGGGGATCACTACAGCCACATCGCGCGGACCATCACCAACGATCTGGTGCATGTCGACGCCCCAACCCTGATCGATGAGTTCAGCCCGGCGACGACGGTAAGCCACTTGCAAAGCATCGGAGCGCACCGGCAATTCATCAGAGAGGTTGTACGGGATCATTTCGGGGCGCTGCACACTGATGACATCGTCGTCTTGCTTGAAGATGTAGTGAATGCGCTTGTGGGTGTCCTTGTCCGCCCAGTCACTCTTCAAGAATGTGCGCATTCCGATGTAGAGGGTGCGCGTCCGGTTCTGGGAAACCGGCACATGAGCGTCGAAGAGGAACATCTCACCGAACGGCAGGGGCACATTGAGCATGTTCATGCTCGGCAAGAAGAAGCCCGCACGGGTTTGCGACAAGGGGCGTTCCTCGCCGGTCTCTTGCACGGATTTGCGGAACTTGCGACCCCAAATTCCTTTGGAATTCGCCGGCGGTGGATACAGCGGGATACTCGCAAGGCCGCTCCATGCCGTGGTCTGCACCTCAAAGTCGGGAATCTGCGGGTTGTCGAGGTCGCCGAAGCGATTACCGTGCACATAAGCCGCGTGCGACGGGTCCATGCCGTTCTCCAACGCGCGCTCGTAGTTGACATCCCACCAGTAGCTGCCATAGACCTTCTTGAACCGCGGGTCTTCCAACTCGGGGATCTCCGGAATCGGCGGACGCTCGTCTTCGGGCAGATCGCCAAGAAAGGCGAACACCAAGCCATAGCGCTCCACGACCGGGTAGGAGTCAACTCGTGCTTTCTTGGGAATGCCCCGTTGCGGATGTGCCGGAATCTTGGTGCAGGCGCCATCTCCACCGAACTCCCAGCCGTGGTACGGACACACCACGCTATTGCGGTCTTCCGTCAACCAACCGATCGCGAACGACCCACCCCGGTGCACGCACATGTCATTGAGCAGGTGAACCTCACCACTGCCGTCACGCCAAAGCACGAACTTCTGCCCGATACAAGTCACTGACATCGGCTTGTTCTTCACCTCGTGGCTGAACTCAATGGGCCACCAGAAGTTCTTCAACATGGCTTTTCTCCTGACTATGTCGGCGTCCCGGAGGACTATCGACGGCGTACTTCTTTCACGGTGAGCGGAGGATTGCTCTGGAGTTGCTGCAACGATGACTCCGCGCTCGAGTCATCCCGCACATAGCAATTAAGGAAGTCGACAATCACGCGCGTCATATCGGTCCGCGTTAGTTCAGCGTCCATCGTGGGATCGGCATCAAGAAATCCACGCGCACAGGTGGGGTCCAGTGGATAGCCCATGCCGAAGTGATTAGCGCCTTCCCAGACCACCAACCAGGCATCGTCACGGCCAGCAGGAATGCCTTCCTCAAAGGTCTGAATAACCGGGTTCCACCCTGCGTCCTTGCCGGGGTAGCGCGAGATGCTGCGCTTCATCGTGCCGTCCTCGGTGCCGAGCATGACCAGTGCCGGTACATCACTGGCCGCTTCCAGAACCGTGCCCTCAGGGTGTCCCAGCACTGCCGCAGGAAAAGTATGAGCCGCGTAGGTCACCACGGCGCGAAGGGCCGGAAAGTACGAAGTGCGCGC
>DPWC01000178.1:7002-7136 GCA_003529305.1 Actinomycetota bacterium | reverse complement strand
CCCGCTCCCAGAGAGGTGTGTTGCGCGATGGTGGCCAGTCGATCATGCGCGGCATCGGTCAGTGGCAGATCCGGCGGATAGAGAAAGTAGGCATAGGCGCGCTCCCGCCCACGCCCTACGCGACCGCGCAATTG
>DPWC01000178.1:409-6785 GCA_003529305.1 Actinomycetota bacterium | reverse complement strand
AGGCAAAGTCCCGGTGCTTTTCCGCGCCCTACGCGACCGCGCAATTGATGAAGTTGCGACAGTCCGAGGCGATCCGCACGCTCGACGATCAAGGTATTGGCGTTGGCGATGTCGAGTCCACTTTCCACGATCGTCGTGCAGACCAGGACATCGAATTGACGCTCCCAGAAGTCAATGATTACCCGCTCAAGAACAGACTCCGGAAGCTGGCCATGGGCAATCGCGATGCGAGCCTCAGGAACGAGGTCGGCCAGTCGTCGGGCCGCTTTCTCGATGGACTCCACCCGGTTGTGCAGGTAGAACACTTGGCCGTCGCGAAGCATTTCGCGACGAATGGCGGCTACGACCTGGGCATCCTCGTAAGGCCCCACATAGGTCAAGACCGGTTGACGGTCCTCCGGTGGCGTCTGGATCGTGGACATTTCCCGAATGCCCGTTACCGCCATCTCCAAAGTGCGGGGGATCGGTGTTGCTGACATGGCCAGCACATCAACATGAGCCCGCAACTGCTTCAGATGCTCTTTGTGCTCCACACCAAATCGCTGCTCTTCATCAACGATGACCAGGCCAAGATCGTGAAAGGTGACATCGCTGGCAAAGAGTCGATGCGTGCCAATCACGACATCTACCGTGCCGTCGGCCAATCCGGTCAGGACTTCCTCGGCTTCCTTCTTGCTGGTGAAGCGCGACAATCCACGGACCTTGAGCGGGAATGCCGCATAGCGTTCACTGAAAGTCGCCAGATGCTGCTGGGCCAGCAAAGTGGTGGGAACGGCCACCGCCACCTGCTTGCCGTCCTGCACGGCCTTGAAGGCCGCACGAACGGCGATTTCGGTTTTGCCGTATCCCACATCGCCGCAGACGAGTCGATCCATGGGCACCGAGCGCTCCATGTCGGTCTTGACCTCATCAATGGTGGCGAGCTGATCGGGCGTCTCGGTGTAGGCGAACGCATCTTCCAATTCGCGTTGCCACGGAGTATCGGCGGCGAAGGCATGCCCTGGCTGAGCCATCCGTGCGGAGTACAGGCGAATGAGGTCGCTAGCGACTTCGCGCACCGCTTTGCGCGCGCGTCCCTTGGTGCGCTCCCAGTCGGTTCCGCCCATCTTGCTCACACTGGGCGCCTCGCCCCCGCTGTAGCGGGTCACTTGATCAAGCTGATCAACCGGAACGAACAACCGATCAGGTGCGCCCCCTCGCTTGCTCGGCGCGTACTCCAATACCAAGTACTCACGGGAGGCGCCCTGCACCTGCCGCGTCACCATGTCGAGATAGCGGGCCACACCGTGCTGTTCATGGACGACGAAGTCCCCTGGTGTCAAGGCCAATGGGTCAATGACGCGACGGCGCCGCGATGGCATCTTGTCCGCCGGAAGTGCAGCGGCTGCTGTGCCATGGATCTCCGCCGGCGTCAGCAACGCCATCTTCTGTGCCGCCACCAGCAATCCGCTGCGTAGCCCTCCGGTGCCCACCCGCACCACAGCGTCACGAGGCAGCACTTCCAGATCCGCCATCTCCTGCGTTGTCACTTGCCGGGCAGCAATGCCAGCGTCACTGAGCACTTCCACCATGCGTGCAGCTGGACCTGATCCGGGTTCTTGCACGAGAACACACCAGCCCTCGGCTACCCAGGTCTGCACCTGATTGACGAAGGCATCGGTGTCCCGAGCAAATGGCGGGGGAACCGAAGCGCTGATGGCGTAGTCACCACCAAGAGGCGACACCGACCACCGGGTATTGCCCATGGCATCGGAGGAATCGCTCCAGTCGTCCCAAGGCACATACTGTGAGTTTCCGAGGTCTACGGGCGCCTGACCGCCAGTTGACGCGGCAAACCACGACGAACGCAAGAACTCCTGTGCTGTGCGCTGGAGATCGTGCGCACGAGTGCGGCATCGCTCCGCGTCGGCTACCACAATCAGTGAGCGACGACCCAGAACAGTCATCAAGCTCTCCATGCCACCGACGAGAAGTGGCATCAAGGACTCCATGCCCTCAACAGCCATGCCTTCACTCAGCGGTGTCAGAACCACGGAGAGTTCGGGATGCTGCGACAGCAAGGCAGCCGCCCGATCTTGGACGGCCGACGAGAGAATGAGTTCCCGGCAGGCTGGTGCCCACACAAATGTGAGGTCTCCTGCGGCGCCGATGCTGCGCTGATCGGCAACAGCAAAGGCTCGGATCTCTTCGACGGTGTCGCCCCATAGCTCGGTGCGCATCGGGTGTGCGGCAGCAGGAGGAAAGACATCGATAATGCCGCCGCGCACAGCAAAATCCCCGCGCTGCTCCACCAGTTCCGTGCGCCGATATCCCGCCATCGTCAATTGCTCGGCGACTTCCGTGAGGTCGAGCTGATCTCCCAGCGCCCAATGGGCGGGTACGAGATCACCCAGACCCTCAGCAAATGGCTGCAGCACCGCACGAATCGGCGCGATGACAACATCGAGTGGTCCGCTTTGGGGATGCTCGCTGGCGTCGGCCTCGACGGAACTGCCAGCCGCGACATCATCGGCGTCGCGCGATTCAGGGTGCGCCAACCGGCGCAAAACCCCGATGCGCTGCCCCATCGTGTCGGCTCGTGGCGAGAGTCGTTCATGCGGAAGCGTCTCCCACGACGGAAAGACCGCGGTGCGCAGCGAAGGCGCGAGGGTAGCTAGCGCGACGCGGGCGTCCTCGGCGTCCCGCGAGGTGGCCGTGACCAACAGAACTGGAGAAGCGGCCGGGGTCGTTGCTTCGTCACCGCGCCTGGTGCTGAGTGCTGCCAACGCCGCCAATGCCGTAGCAACCACAGGGGGGCCGGCCACCGTGTATTCACCGGCCTCAACGCCAGCAAGAAATGCGGCCTGCAGTTCTTCGGTCGCAGGTTCAGCAGCCAGCGCCGCTAGCAGTGGATTCATCGCGAGGGCAGCAAAGGGGCGAATTCGGCTAGCAACCGTTCAGCAAGCTCCGCTCGACAGATCATGATGTCTGTGGTGATCGCTGTTCGATGATTGAAGGTCAACGGCGAGCCATCAAGGTGACTTGTGTGCAGGCCATGGGCGCGCGCTACCGCCACCGGTGCTGCGGTGTCCCATTCATTCAAAGCAGTCTCGTGCACATAGGCGTCGGCCTCACCGCGCACCACCATTGCCATCTTGGCCGCCACCGAACCGGCAAGCTGCAACTGCAACGGTACGGAGCGTGCCAAGGACTCCACGAGCAATTGCGGCTGGTTGATGCTGACGACCATGCGCAGCGGCTCAGGCCAGCTCGGTGCAACCTCTGGGTCTGCGACGAGCGCAGAGGTAGACAGCACCTGACCCTGCGCCGGCAGTGCGACCGCAGCCGCCGTCAGAGTTTCTGCTTCGGCCTCCCAGAGGGCGATGTGCACACCCCAATCGCTGCGCCCCTTTGCGGCGTACTCACGGGTGCCATCCAGTGGATCAACAATCCATACTCGCTGAGCGCCTAATCGGGACAGGTCATCAACAGCCTCTTCAGAGAGCACCACATCGTCGGGACGATCTCGGCCGAGTCGCTCCTCAATGATGCGTTGCGCCAGAGCATCAGCAGCATCTTTGACGCCGCTGGTGTCGTGGTGCGCGAACAGATCCTCGCGCGCTGCAAGCAGGGCGCGACCCACCTCGTCGGCAAGATCATGGGCCAATGTGGCGTCATCGCTCACAGTGCTCACCCTAGGCGTCAGTGTTGAACCTATTTTGTGCGGCTTCCAGCCCTTCACTCATCAGCGCTTCCACCGCATCGGCAGCTCGAGCGACCAACACCGCTACTTCTGCACGCTCTGTGGCAGAGAAATTCCGCAATACAAATGCCGCAGGATCCATCCGTCCCGGTGGCCGGCCGATCCCCCAACGCACTCGCAGGAACTCCCCACTGCCTAGTGACTTGCGTAACGACTTCAATCCATTGTGTCCACCGTCGCCGCCGCCTACTTTGAGACGCAACGCCCCGAAGGGGATGTCCAATTCATCGTGAATCACGATGACGCGGTCCAACGGTTCTTTGTAGTAGGACACTAGCGAGGCTACGGGGCCACCGGACTCGTTCATGAAGGCGTGCGGCTGGGCCAGCACTGCACGACCGGATCCCAGACGGACCTCCGCAACCCGACACCGCGATCGATGCATCTTCCAGGTGGCCGACCCTCGGCGCGCTAACTCATCAACGACCAAGTACCCAGCGTTGTGACGGGTGGCGGCGTACTCAGCGCCGGGATTTCCCAGGCCCACGATGATCCACGGGGATGGCGATGATGTCATCGCACACCTCCGGCAGACGGTTCACCACTGGCTCTGAGCGAGCCAGCTCTTCTTCAGTCGCCGGCGGGAGCGGGCTCAGCGGCGCCTTCGCCCGCCACCTCAGCCACTGGAGCCGCCTCAACCTGCGGCGCCACAATGTGCACAACCTGGAATCCAGGGTCAGCATTCAATTCGACACCGGCGGGAAGTGTGACTTCCGAAGCTTGCAGGATGGTGCCGATGGTCAAACCGGCAATCGAGACCTCAATCGAGGACGGAATGCTGGTCGCCTTCGCCGAGATCGACAAGGTGTCCGCGTGGTCGACAATTCCACCGGGTTCGGCCTGACCGACCAAAGCGATAGGTACATCAACAATCACTCGCTCATCGGCGTCGATGATGACGAGGTCAACATGCTCAATGATTTGTCGAACCGGATCGCGCTGAACAGACTTCGGCAGAGTCAACTGTGACGACCCACCGGCGATCGCCAGTTGAATCAGCACATTCTGCTGCTTCAGCGCCCGAGTGAGCTCACGACCGGGCAGCGTGACATGAACAGGGTCCGTGCCATGGCCATAGACGACGGCAGGCACATTGCCAGCGCGACGGATCCGACGGGCAGCGCCCTTGCCGAACTCGTCACGCGGTGTCGCGTCCATCTGCACTTCAGACACGGAAATGTCTCCTGCTCTTACCTCGGGGGTGGTTCACCCTAACGGCAACGGTTGAGGTGCCTGCGACAGGGGGCGTCAGGAATGACCGTCGAACAGGCTGGTCACAGATCCTTCATCAAAGACCTCATGAATCGCCCGGGCAATCAACGGTGCAATCGACAGGATGGTGAGTTTGTCGAAGCGACTGTCCTGGGGGATGGGCAAAGTGTCGGTGACGACAACCTCGGTGATGCGACTGTCGCTGAGCCGTTCACGAGCCGGGTGAGACAGCACTCCGTGCGTCGAAGTCGCGATCACCTCGACGGCACCGTTCTCGAAGAGCGCATCTGCAGCCTTGGTGATGGTGCCCGCTGTATCGATCATGTCGTCGACAATCACACAGATTCGATCTTCTACATCACCGACGACCTCGAGCACTTTGGCCTCGTTGGGCACATCAGGGTCCCGACGCTTGTGAATGATGGCCAACGGCGCATCAAGAATGTCGGTCCACCGCTCTGCCACGCGGACCCGGCCGGCATCGGGTGAAACAACGGTGATGCGGGCACGGTCATAGTTGGCCTGAACATGCTCTGCCAAAATCGGCAAGGCAAATAGGTGGTCAACCGGGCCGTCGAAGAAGCCTTGAATCTGTGAGGTGTGCAAGTCCACTGCCATGAGGCGATTAGCCCCGGCGGTCTTGAACAAGTCGGCAATCAGTCGAGCAGAGATCGGCTCGCGGCCACGATGCTTCTTGTCTTGGCGGGCATAGGCATAAAACGGCGCGATCACGGTGATGCGCTTAGCCGACGCTCGCTTGAGCGCATCGATCATGAGTAATTGCTCCATGATCCATTTGTTCACTGGCTCTGTGTGGCTTTGCAGAATAAACGCGTCGCAGCCACGAACTGATTCCTCAAAGCGCACAAAGATCTCACCGTTAGCGAAGTCATAGGCACTCGTGGGCACGATCTCGACCCCGAGCCGCTCAGCAACCGCGTTCGCTAGTTCTGGATGGGCGCGCCCGGTGAAGAGCATGAGCTTCTTTTGACCCGTGGTCTTGATCCCGGTCACTACGAGCCCTCTCGTTGGCACGGCGTCACCGCGGCTCACGCGGTAGGGCACCATCCTGCCTTCGGATGGTCGGTGGTCGGCCGCGGGGGCGGCGCGTCAGCTATTTCGCCGACTCCTCGCCGCCTTCAGTGGCCGCCTCAGCGGCTTGAGCTGACGCACTTCCGGGGCGCCTGAGCCGCACCCAGCCTTCGATGATCCGCTGCCGGGCTCGGGCAACAGCCATAGAGCCAGGGGGCACATCGTCAGTGATGACCGACCCTGCCGCGGTGTAGGCACCGTCGCCGACTTCCACTGGCGCCACCAGCATGGTGTCGCTGCCGATCCGGACATGATCACCGATCACGGTGCGGTGCTTATCTTGGCCGTCGTAGTTCACAAAGACTGTGGCGGCGCCGATATTGGTGCCCG
>DPWC01000178.1:0-131 GCA_003529305.1 Actinomycetota bacterium | reverse complement strand
TGCGCATCGCCGACATAGGACAAATGCGGCACCTTGGAATCCTCGCCCACTGTGGAGTTCTTGATTTCGACAAAGCCACCGGCGCGAGCGCCACGGCTCAACACAGTACCCGGACGCAAGTAGGTGTACGG
>DPWC01000127.1 GCA_003529305.1 Actinomycetota bacterium | reverse complement strand
GCCAATGCCAAAGATGTAGGTCAGGCCGATCTCCACGCGCTTCTCGCGCGGCAGATCAACACCGAGCAGTCGTGCCATATGGGAAGTGCTCCTGTCGTGCCAGAGGTCGTTGCGGTAACCAGTCCCCCGCTGCGCGGGAGTCCTCGGCCTCTGTCCGAGGGTGGCGTCCTGGCGAACCAGGTGTCGGGTTATCGCTTGGGGCGGCTGTGTGAAGTTGTGTGATGCGAGGCGGTGCCATGCACCAGTGAAGAAGTGCGCGAAGTTCTAGCCCTGACGCTGCTTGTGACGCGGGTTGTCACAAATAACCATCACCCGACCGTGCCGGCGGATGACCTTGCACTTGTCGCAGATGGGCTTGACGCTCGGGTTGACCTTCATCGCTGCTTCCTACTGGGTTACTTGTAGCGGTACACAATGCGACCTCTGTTGAGGTCGTACGGAGAGAGCTCCACCACCACACGGTCCTGCGGGAGGATCCGGATGTAGTGCTGACGCATCTTGCCGCTGATGTGAGCCAGAACCTTGTGACCGTTGTCGAGTTCAACCCGGAACATGGCGTTCGGGAGGGATTCGACGATGGTGCCTTCGATCTCGATGGCGCCGTCTTTCTTGGCCACTCAATCCTTTCCGCTTACTTCAGTCATCTACCGCCGATCCATTGGGGCGATCAGGAGTGTCACAACCCGGGCGAAAGGGCGCCTCGGGCCAGCCGCGGACAGGGCCTGATCGGTCGTTGGACCGGCTGCCAAGGGTACGCGAGGCACAAAAACGCAGCCGCACCGGGTCAGGGCAGGGTAAGAACCTGCGGACCCTGCGCAGTCACCGCCACCGTGTGCTCCCAATGGGCGGCACGCGAGCCGTCAACGGTGGCCACCGACCAGTCATCGTCCAGCGTGAGCGTCTGCTCGCCGCCGAGCGTGATCATCGGCTCGATCGCCAGCACCACTCCCGGCAGCAAGGCAGGCCCCTTACCTGGCTTGCCGTAGTTCGGTACTCGTGGATCCATATGCATTCTCGTACCGATGCCGTGGCCGGTGTATTCGCGGACGATGCCGTAAGACCCGGCGGTGGTGATGCTGCGTTCAATGGCATGCGAGACATCCGAGAGTCGATTGCCCACCACCATGGCAGCGATTCCGGCGTCCAATGCCGCGCGGCAAGCTGCCGACAGCGCCTGATGCTCCTCCTGGTCGGGCTCCCCAATGATCACCGTAATCGCCGCATCGCCATGCCAACCGTCCACGATGGCGCCACAGTCGATCGAGAGCACATCACCAGCGGCCAATACTTGGTCGCCGGGGATGCCGTGCACCACGACATCGTTCACCGAGGTACAGATCACCGCCGGATACGGCGGGTGGCCGTAGCCCAGAAACGATGGCGTGGCGCCGTGTCGACGAATCGACTCCTCGGCGAGGGCATTGAGTTCGACCAGCGAAACACCCGCTGCCGCACGCTGGCGTAACTCCTCGAGAGTCTAACCGACCACTGCACCCGCACGACGCATCAGCTGGATCTGCTCAGCCGTCTTGGTCTCGATCCGCTGAAAGGGGCCCATGATGAGTGCTGGTGGCCTTGATCAGGCGTTCGCGGAAGGCAGTGCCGCAATGATGCGGGCCGAGACTTCGTCCACCGCACCGACGCCATCGACCGTCCGAAGCAGCCCGCGCTGGCGGTAGAAGTCAACAAGTGGCGCCGTTTGCTCGTCATAGACATCAAGCCGGCGGCGGATGACCTCTTCGGTGTCGTCAGCGCGACCCTCCTTGGCTGCCCGCTCGAGCAGCCGCTGCACCACCGTCTCGTGATCGGCGACGAGTTCGACCACCGCATCAAGCTCAAGGTCAGTGCGCGCGAGCAACTCCTGCAGCACCTCGGCTTGGCCCGGGTTTCGTGGGTAGCCATCGAGCAGAAATCCACCCGCCGCGTCGGCGTGCGTCAGGCGATCGGCCACCATGGCATTGGTGACCGAGTCCGGCACCAATTCGCCCGCGTCCATGAACTGTTGCGCCTGCTGGCCCAGATCGGTTCCGCCGGCGACATTCGCCCGAAAGATGTCACCGGTCGAAATATGCGGAACACCCAAGTGCGCGGCCACGACCTGCGCTTGGGTGCCCTTGCCCGCCCCCGGCGGACCAACGAGTACCAGCCTCACTAGCGCAAGAACCCCTCATAGTTGCGCTGCTGGAGTTGACTTTGAATCTGCTTCACGGTGTCCAGACCCACACCGACGATGATCAAAATGCTGGTGCCGCCGAAGATGAACTTCTGGCCCACGCCAAGGTACTGGAAGGCCACCAGTGGAACGACGGCAATGACGGCGAGATAGATCGATCCGGGGAAGGTAATCCTGGAGATCACATAGTCCAGATATTCCGCCGTCGGACGACCGGCTCGGATACCCGGAATGAAGCCACCGAACTTCTTCATGTCGTCACTGACATCCACTGGATTGAAAGTGATAGCGATGTAGAAGTAGGTGAAGAAGATGATTAAGGCGGCGTAGGACAAAACATAGATCGGGTGATCGCCACGGGTGAAGTTGTTGTTGATCCACGACACCCAACCGGGGGGCAGCTTGGTGGAACCACTCGGCGCGACCAACTGCGTCACCAAGACAGGCAGGTACAGCAGTGACGAAGCAAAGATCACCGGGATCACACCAGCCATGTTCAACTTCAATGGCAGGTAGGTCGAGGTGCCGCCGTACTGCTTGCGGCCGACCATGCGCTTGGCGTACTGCACAGGGATGCGTCGCTGCGCCTGCTCGACGAAGACGATGCCCGTGATGATCGCGATGCCGATGATCACCACAAACACGGTGACCAGCAACGACTTGGTCCGATAGATCGACCAGATCTGACCGGGCAAGCCGGCGATGATCGAGGTAAAGATCAGCAGCGACATGCCATTGCCCACGCCGCGGTCAGTGATCAACTCGGCGAACCACATCACCAGAGCGGTTCCTGCCGTCATGACCAGCACCATCGTGATGATCACGAACAGGCTCTGGTTAGGAATGATGTCTTTGTCGCACCCTTGAATGAAGCGTCCCGGCTCCCGCGCGATGGCCAACAGCGCAGTGGACTGCAAGATGGCCAGCGCCAGAGTCAGGTAGCGCGTGTACTGGGTGATCTTGGCTTGACCCGATGGGCCTTCCTTCTGCAGCGTCTCAAGGCGAGGGATCACCACGGTGAGCAACTGGAAGATGATGCTGGCCGTGATGTAGGGCAGCACACCAAGCGCAAAGACCGTCAGCTGCAGCAGGGCGCCGCCACTGAAGAGGTTGATCAGGCCATAGATGGAGTTATCACCGATGGACTGCACGCAAGCCTGAATGTTCTTGTACGACACACCAGGAGTGGGTGTCGTCGATCCGAGCCGGTAGAGCGCGACGATGCCCAAGGTGAACAGCAGCTTGCGCCGCAGGTCAGGCGTCTTGAACGCCGAGACGAATGCGCCGAGCACGCGTGCCTCCCTCTACCGTCAGCCTTCGGGCGGGTGCCCGTGAACTGTCCGACTGTCCAACCTCAGAGCTGGGTCGCTGTTCCCCCGGCAGCAGTGATCTTCTCCCGAGCAGTAGCTGAGAACCGGTGCGCCTCAACCTGCACTGCCACGGTGATCTCACCATTGCCCAACACCTTCACCGGCTGATCCTTGCGGACCGCACCGGCTGACACCAGATCCTCCACCGAGATCTCGCCACCGGAGGGGAAGAGTTCGGCGATGGTGCCCACATTGACCACTTGGTACTCCGTGCGGAACGGGTTCTTGAAGCCGCGGAGCTTGGGCAGACGCATGTGCAACGGCATCTGACCACCCTCGAAGGACTCGGGAACCTGGTAACGAGCCTTCGTGCCCTTGGTACCGCGACCAGCAGTCTTTCCCTTGCTCGCCTCACCACGACCCACACGCGTCTTGGGCGTGCGTGAGCCAGGGGCAGGCCGCAGGTGATGAACCTTCAGCGCCATGTCAGTCGACCTCCTCGACCGCCACCAGGTGGCGGACCGTGTGCACCATCCCGCGGATCTCGGGACGGTCCTCCTTGACGACGATGTCGCCGATTCGCTTGAGCCCCAGCGAACGCAGGGTCTCACGCTGATTGCGCTTGCCACCGATGGTGGAGCGAGTCTGAGTGACCTTGAGTCGTGCCATGGCGTCAGGCTCCCGTTCCGGCGGCCTGCGCCCGCAGCAGTGCAGCAGGCGCCACATCTTCCAGCGCCAGTCCACGACGAGCAGCCACACCTTCGGGGCGCTCGAGCAGCTTCAGGGCCGCCACCGTGGCATGCACAACATTGATCGCGTTGTCCGAACCCAGTGACTTCGTCAGCACATCGTGAATACCGGCGCACTCCAACACGGCGCGCACTGGACCACCAGCGATCACACCGGTACCCGGTGAAGCGGGGCGCAGCAGCACCACGCCAGCGGCGCTTTCACCCTGCACCGGGTGCGGGATGGTGCCTTGAATGCGGGGCACGGCGAAGAAGTTGCGCTTGGCCTCTTCCACACCCTTGGCAATGGCGGCCGGAACTTCCTTGGCCTTGCCGTAGCCCACACCCACTTGACCGTTGCCGTCGCCGACCACGACCAAAGCCGTGAAGCTGAAGCGTCGACCACCCTTGACCACCTTGGACACGCGGTTGATGGTGACCACGCGCTCGAGGAAGGGGCTCTTCTCCGGCGCTGGTCCGCGGCCATCGCGGCGCTCGCGGCGCTCGCCACCGGCAGCGCCGGTGCGGGGCTGGTTGCCTGCCATCAGATGACCCTCGTTCCCTGTGTCGTAGCAATGTTCAGCATCAGAACTCCAGTCCCCCTTCGCGGGCGCCATCGGCAAGAGCCGCGACGCGACCGGCATAGCGGGCTCCACCACGGTCGAAGACCACCGTGCTGATGCCTGCGCCCTTGGCTCGCTCAGCGACTGCGCGACCAACAGCACGCGCCTTGGCGGTCTTGTCGTCGGACGAGGAACGAACATCGGCTTCCATCGTGGAAGCAGATGCCAGCGTGCGACCAGCAACATCGTCGACCACCTGGACGAACACATGACGCGTTGAGCGGGTCACCACGAGGCGCGGACGAGCAGGGGTGCCCGAGACCTTCTTGCGCACCCGGATGTGGCGGCGGCGGCGGCCAATCGTGCGAGCACTCGTGCGCGTGCCACTGAGCTTCTCGGAGACAGCCATGATTATTTGCCTGCCTTTCCGGCCTTGCGGCGAATGACTTCGTCTTGGTAGCGGATGCCCTTGCCCTTGTAGGGGTCCTGCTTGCGCAGCTTGCGGATCTTGGCGCAGACCTCACCAACCTGCTGCTTGTTGATGCCCTTCACATGAAAGCGCGTGGGGCTTTCCACCGTGAACTCGATGCCCTCGGGTGCCTCGAAGAGCACCGGGTGGCTGTAGCCCAAAGCGAACTCCAGGTTCTTGCCCTGAGGCTGCACGCGGTAACCCACACCAACGATTTCCAAAGTCTTGGAGTAGCCCTCGGTGACACCGGTGACCATGTTGGCGATCAGGGTGCGCGAGAGTCCGTGCAACGACCGGCTCAGCCGCTCGTCGTCGGGGCGCTCGACCTTGATCACGCCATCGTCATCTCGAACCACGGAAATCGGCTCGGCAATCGTCTCGGACAGCGTTCCCTTGGGACCCTTCACGGTGACGGTCTGACCGTCAATGGTCAGGTCCACCCCATTGGGTACAGAGATAGGAAGTCGACCAATACGCGACATCTCGACAGCCTCCCGCTACCAGACGTAGGCGAGGACTT
>DPWC01000132.1 GCA_003529305.1 Actinomycetota bacterium | reverse complement strand
ATCAGCGCACCATTTAGTTGGGGTCTGCTTGGCGGCCTTGTATCGTATCAGCAGGTGGTCGACGGCAGTTCGCGATCGATTACAGCCCAACCCTTCATATTCGGCAATTTGGCCCATGGGTTCTATTTGCGCTCGACCGGCATTATGATGGCCGATCTCGTGCGCGATAGCACTGTGCTGCCCATAGGCTTCGGCATTGGTCGGGTGATGCCGCTAGAAAATGGAAACGTACTTAACTTTTATGTCGAGCCGCAGTTCTCTGTAGTTAGAACAAGCGATGACAAGCCGCTTTTTCAAATCTTTGTCGGCGTCAACTTACAGTTCCCGCCCCAAAAAAGTGTCCGGCATCAGGACCACTGATACAGATTTGGGATCTTGAGGGAAAACGGAGTTCCGGTTCATCGCTATCCAGAGAGAAACGAGACAGGCCGCAATCCACGATACCGACCACGCCGCGCTTCTGGCCGGAGAGGAAGATCAGGCAACTGCTTGCTGACCCCATCCCTAAAAGTGGCCCGGCCTCTTACCCTGAGACGGCCGTCCAGCCTTATCAGCGACAGTCCGCAAACCGCAGCACTCTCGTTGGCTATATCTTCATGCTGTAGTTAGCGCAGCTGCCTGTGCGCAACTGCGTCGAGCAGAACAACGCCAGTATAGCGTAGAGCAGCCGCGCGAGCGCCGCTCTACTCATGGGCCGCAAAGCGAGCCCCGTATCCTGACACTCGGAGTTCTCTTCTTTACTCGACGCCAAGCGTCGCGGCGCCGATACCGGTGCCTCTTTGACGTGGCGGATACTCCTTGAGACTGCGAATGTGCTCCCCGAGGAGCGGGGCAAAAATTGGCACCACCCATGTCTTCTCGGTCATCCAGTCAAAATGCCCTGCTGCTTCCGGAGTGCGCTCGAACGGGTCCAGCTTGATGTCAATGAGCAAGCCACCTGGCACTTTCTCGGCTGCCTTGATCCATTGATTCTTGATGGCTAGGTGCACCTTCCAATTGTCAACACGCACTGCGTTGAGGTCTGTTTCTCCATAGAAGAAGAACTCACGCCTCCTCGATGGACCTTTTCCTGTCAGCATTTCGGACTGATCATAACCGTCAAGATGCACTTTGAAGACTTCGTCCCCAATCTTGGCGCCCTGCAGTAGCCTGGCCTTTATGTCCGGTACGCCTGCGGCTGCCATAAGTGTTGGGACCCAATCTTCGGAAGACATGAGTTCCCCGGTCCATTGTCCCGCCGGCACTTGCCCGGGCCAGCGTACGAGCATAGGGACCCGAAAGCCGCCGTCCCAAGTCAACCCTTTTTCCCCGCGGAAAGACGGAGTTCCAGCATCTGGCCAATGCGCGAGGTTCACTCCGTTGTCCGAGGTAAACAGGACAATGGTATTTCGAGCGACGCCCAGTTGATCCACCGCATCAATCAGATCGCCCACCATCGCATCCAATTGCAATAGCGCGTCCGCGTAGGCGCTGTGGCCGCTCTTTCCCTCCCACTTTTTGGATACGTGAATCTTCTGATGCATTCGCGTTGGGTTTACCCAAAGAAAAAAGGGCTTCTTGGAGGAAGTACTTTCCTTCATCCATTGAAGAGAACGCTGAAGAATTTCGTCATCGAACGTTTTCATTCTTTGGATATCAAGCGGTCCTTCGTCAGAGATTACCTGCTTACCAACGCGGCCCCATCTAGCGTCTTCTGTCGGATCATCTCGGTCGCTTGCGCGCGCATGTATCACGTTGCGTGGACGCCCGGCGAAGTTGGGGTTTCTTGGAAATTCCGGCTGTTCTGGCATTTCCATCATATTGAGATGATAGAGAAAGCCGAAAAACTCATCGAAACCGTGTACGGTAGGAAGGAATTCGTTCTTGTCGCCCAGGTGGCTCTTGCCAAATTGCCCAGTTGAATAGCCTTGGCTTTTTAGCAGTTGCGCAAGCGTAGGATCTTGCTTGTTCAGGCCTATCGGAGAGCCTGGCTGGCCAACCGAAGTTAGGCCGGTGCGAATAGGATACTGGCCAGTGATAAAGGCTGCCCGCCCCGCCGTACAACTCGGCTGGGCGTAGTAATCGCTGATCATCATGCCTTGCGCAGCAATCTTGTCGATATTCGGCGTCGTAACCGCGCCAAGACCACGGTGATAGGCAGAGATGTCTTGAGGTGGAATATCGTCTGTCATGATGACAAGTATGTTCGGCTTGTCGACAGCCTCCACTGTCGAGGCGCACAGCACTGATAGCGCTACAGCTACTCCACTAAAGAAAATCGGCCGCAAGACTTTTCTCATTTTCTTACTCACCAAGAACTCACCAATCGCCCAAATGCGCCAAACTGCCGGGACGACGCCATGGGCTTGCAGCTCACGCAACCGAATGGGCGGGCCACAATGCTCGCCTCTCCAAATTGCCGCCCTTGTGCGGGCGGTTTTCGCCGCTGGACGTCATTTGAGACGGAATGGAACATCACCCAAAAGAAGAAGTCGTCAACTTTGTCAAAGATGTCGCTTCTATCGGAACCAAAATGGTTCTTCTGAAGGCCACACAACCGAGAGCAGGCAATGGAAGAGCAAAAGCTATCCCAAAAGCACGCCAATCAACGCGCCGCTCATGCAGGTAGCCATCGTGCCAGAGACGATGGACAGCACGCCCAATCGGGCCACCTCGGCCGCGCGTTCCGGCAGGATTACGCTCATGCTGCCGATCATGATTCCCGCACTCCCGAAGTTGGCGAAGCCGCAAAGGGCATAACTGAGTATCATTCGTGATCGAGTCCCGAAGGTATCCGCGGGCAGGGTCGCAAACGTCTGGTAGGCAACGAACTCGTTCAGTACGGTTTTGGTCGCCATCAGGTGCGCGGCAGCATGCAGCTCCTGCCCTGGTATACCCATCAGCCAAAGTACTGGCATGAACATGTAGGAGAAGATTCGCTGCAGGGTAATTGGACTGTTCGAGACCATCGGCAGCAATGCAAGGGCATGATTGATCAGCGCCACGATTGCGATCGAAACGACAAGAGTGGCTACAATTCCGGTCAGTACGGGTATACCAGCCGTGGTTCCCTTCACGAGGGCATCCACGGCGCTTCGGGGCGCGCTCTCCATCGTCAGGCCAGTCTGGCTCGCCTGTGTCGACGAGCCAGATGGAACCATGAGAGCCGCCAGCGAAAGAGCGGCCGGTGTACTTATTACGGATGCGACCAGAATGTTCCCGAGTGCATTGGGAATCAGCGCATCCAGGAGCTGCGAATAGATGATCATTACAGTGCCGGCGACGCCGGCCATACCGCAACTCATCAACGCGAAGATCTCGCCTCGCGACATTCTCGCGAGATAGGGCCGTAGCAAAAGCGGCGCCTCCACCATGCCCACGAATACGTGCACCGCGGCACCTAGCGCCAGTGGTCCGCTAATCCCCATCCAGCGCCGGATCAGCCAACCGAACATGCCGGCAACCCGCTGCATTATTCCCCAGTAGAAAAGCAGGGAGGCCAGCGCACTGATCACCAGCACGATCGGCAGGGCATTGAAGGCAAGGACGAAACTGGCCCCAGGATTGATTGCGCTGAAAGGCAGCGGCCCACCACCGAGGTACCCGAACACGAATCCCGTACCCGCCTCGGTCGCCGCCTGAATCGCATTGGCTGCGCGGTTGCCGAATTGGATCAGGGAAATCGCCGGCGGAAACTTCAGGAACGTGACGGCCAGTGCCAACTGCAGAAGTACACCAGACACGACCGTACGCCATGACACGGCCTGACGCTTCTCGCTGAGAAGCCAAGCGAAAGCAGGGATCGCAATGAATCCCAAAATACCGAGCTGCATCACTCGGCAGTTCCAACATCAAGCCGTGAGGCTCGGATTTCTCCATCAAGTGAATCGAGGTCCGTCGTTCGCATTCCAAATCCAGGCAAAATATGCGCACCGTCACTTAGCAACACACCGCGGCAATCCTTAATTGAGCCGCAGGCCTTGTCCGCATTCATTGTCACCAAATTGGCTGCATTGCATGGCCGAACCTGCCTGCGAAGAGAGTCTCATCGCCCGCAAACCTAACCGAGGCAAAACCTACGCACCGTATATCTGTTCTGGAAAAGACTCAGGAACACGAAGCTCTCAACCGGAAACTTAGACCTCAATGAGATCTTTGTACTTTGGTTAAGGCCAATCCTCGAAGCCTGTCTATTCGTCAACAATCACTACCGTTCACGCGGCGAACAGGATGCAGCTCAGGGCGGAGACAATCTGCCTCCGGAAGCAATGGCTGAGGAAAATCGCAACCGCCGCTTCCTTGTTGTCGAAATGGAACAAAGCCTGGTGCGCTTTACCCGTAATGTGTTGGCCAGGGCAGAGCGGCTTGCGAAAATATCCCGTTAGATCTGCAGCCCAAACTATGGGCGCGATTTCCGAGATCGTTCAGACCGCCGCACCCCAAATGCGAGCGCCATCGCTCGCATCCCAAACCCAGGCAGAACCTGCACATCGATGTGCTATTTCATCAACGACCAATGGAAACAACGACTTCCCGGAACAGGTCTGCGTCTGGCTCCTTTTGACAAAAGCCTTGCGCTATTGGGCGTAGCTACTTGAGCAGCGGAGTACTCTTTGTAGACTTTCCATCAAGATCGAAGCTCTTGAAGTCGACGGTCACGACGCCGGGGTTCTCGAAGGAACGAATGCTATAGGTCTTGCTCTTCATGTCGGCCACTGCTGTCCACTCCGTGATCTCATAGGCATTGGCTCCACCGCCGTAACCGCTCGATGATTTCAGGTAGATTGAACCGAAGGGAATATCGAAGTTGTTCAAAATGTGCCAGGCGCGAGTGCGCTGAACATCTGTGGCAGCTTCTGCCGGTGTGTTGAGCACATAGGCGGCCGCACGCACAAAGCGATCTGAGCTCAACATGCTGCCAGGCAATCCATGCATGCCGTTGCCGGAACTGGCCGCCGGGAAGGTCGCCCCCTTTACCTTCAGCGCATCCTTATCCGCACCACTCAAGTTGACGTAGTTGCCAATATTGGCGAGGTGCCAAGCGAACGGCGGATCGTTTGTCATGACGCCGATTACGTTGTTCGTGATTACGAGGCGTCCCTCAAGATATTCCACTACGATACTATCGCCCTTGGCATCGTGAATGGTCATGTGGGCTCTGGGTGTGCCGCCCCACTCCTTCATCTGTGAATTATTGACGAGGATCTTCGACAGTCCTTCCTTCACCTCGGCAACCGTCGAGAAGTTGGTCAGAACGTAGGTCAACAGTTGCTGAGGCGCGATGCTGTTTGCCTCTTGCCCACTCGGCACTGTCTGATAGTGAGCACTGTTAGGGGCATTCAAAAGACCACCTGCGAGCCCAACTTCGTTCATGCCGTCGACATAGATGGGCATACCGAACAGGTTGGCGCCGATGACCGCATATTTGCCAGTCCACGCTTTACCTGTGCCGCTGACTCCATCCGGACCAACGCCTTGGTGGGCGTACCCCCGTGGCATCTGCAGGATCTGCGAATGGAGTGGAATGCCAAACTCCATGGTGCGTCCATACACTCGACCACCATCATTGCCGTTCAGCACAATCGACGTGCACGCATCGGCATAGTTGCAGGCAGTCACCAGCGCGGTCGCAACCGCAAGAGCCATTTTCCAGCGGCGGAAATGCATTTGTTACCTCTCTGTATGGGCGCGGAATATCTGCAATCCGCCCCGAGCGATCCAGTAGGCGCCAGTCAAAGATGCCCCCATAATGGCTGTATTGAGCAGTTGCCCTGCGTTTGCCCCACCGCAAGCCGAACTGGAAGTGTGCATCAAGACATTCGCCGCAGATGCCACTGGCGATAGGGCATCCCAATGTTCGCGCCGGCTTCGGTCGATCCGAAAAACCAATCACCACTCGAGCAGCAGCAGTCTGGCTTATTGTTGATTTCTCAAGAACGGTGCCGCTGGCAGGCGGGTGCGGTCGGGTTACCCCGTCCAGAGCGGCAAGCGAACTTGCCGCCCACCTGCACCCTATCCTACGCTTTTCTGTGGCGACACCGTGAGATGGCCAAAATGACTGTTCTTTGGCCCACGGACCGGGATCGCCACAAGGTGCAGGCGAGTACATGCTGAACTTCATTCAAGAGCAATCGCAACAAAGTATCTTTTTGATTGTTATCTCTATCGCCGCACTATGTGCGGCGGTCGTCTTATGTGCCGCCAGGTTGGCAAAGGCCCGCTTCGCAGACGTCACCTTCGCCACCATGTCGACAGCGATTGTCCCAATGGGAACGATCCTCGGACTTATTTTGGGATTCCTTACTCAACGAGAATGGGAGAACTTCGATGCAGCTTCGCGGGCGCTATATCAGGAGACAACACAGCTCAATCAAATAGCTTCAGCCAGCAGCCTGCTTCCCGAAAGCAGCCGGAACAGGATTTTGACTGGGGTGAAAGAACATATTCGCCATGTTCTAGACGTTGAGTGGAAGCTGATGTCGGCGGAATATGCCTCCACTCTCTATCGCGCTCCCGGCCTTGCTGCGATCAAGTCAGCAATCGCGTTCGAACCCAACACTCAAAGCGAGCGATTGGGGCAGCAGTTTATACTTGGAGCTCTCTCGGAAGTTGCCACTGCGCGGATGAACAGATTTCGCAGTAGCCAAACGCAGGTTGCCCCAATCGTATGGGCGTCCATCATTGTTCTCAGCATCCTATTGATGATTGGCATCGCACTCACGCTCAGCGGAACGTTTACTGTCGCTATCTGTGCGGTAGCGCTCTTCGCGGTGACAGTCTCTCTGCCATTATCCATCATTGTTTCTTTTGATCGGCCATTTAGCGGTGGCGTAACGATTGCAAAAGACCCCATGCAAGAACTCCTAAAATACCTTTCTCAATAGAAAATACGCTTTCGACGGGCGGCCAATCTGCCACACATCAACAATTAGGTTTTGGAGCGATAGCAGCAGTGGCACAGACAAAGACCCTCGCCGCTGACGAGCTGCGCAAGGTTCTCAGCAATCTCCCCGTAAACCGCTACAGGCTGCGCAACAGGCTCATGCTACAGTTAGCTCGTTGAGCTGAGATGCGTGTTAACGCTCCAGACTGGCCTGCCCCCAGTAGCGATAC